>JAHWKB010000406.1 GCA_019348115.1 Actinomycetota bacterium
GGACGTCGGAGGTCCGGTCGAACGAGAGGTTGGTCCAGAAGCAGTTGGCATGGGTGAGGAGCGCCCCCTTGGGGTTCCCGGTCGTCCCGGACGTGTAGACCAGCAGGAGCGGATCGTCGTCGCCGACCTCGGCGTCGCGGGCATCGCCGGCGTCGGCGGTCAGCTCATCGAGGCTCGCCCGTTCGAGCACGAGCCGGCGCGGGGTGCTGGTCGAACACGCGGCCAGCGACTCGCCGGCGAGGCCGTCGTGCTCCGCGCTCGTGAACAGCACCGCCGGCTCGGCATCGTCGAGCTGGTAGGCCAGCTCCGCGGGGGCGAGGCGGTGGTTGAGCGGGACGAGCATGACGCCAGCCTTCGCGCACGCGAACAGCAGCTCGACGTGCTCCGGCCGGTTGCCGGTGAGGCTCGCCACGCGGTCCCCCCGTACGAGGCCCGCGGCGAGGAGCGCAGCGGCGAGGCGCTCCGAGCGGTCGTCGAGCTCGGCGTAGGTCGTCGGCTCGTCGAGGAAGTCGATGGCGACGCGGTCCGGGGTGACGCTGCCGCGGTCCCGCACCCAACGTCCGACGGTGAGCTGGCCGGCCGCCATCAGCGGACCTCCTCCTCGGCGCCGGAGCCGCCGCTCGGCACGAGCCGGCGGACGAGGCCCGCCGCCCGCTGCCCCACCGCGGCGTCGCGGAGTCCCGCGATGCCGCCCGGGAAGAACACCACGAGCAGGACGAAGAGCGTCCCGAGGATGAACAGCGGCTCGGACAGGGGCGTCGAGAGCACGTCGGGGAGGTCCTGGACCGTCTGCGCGCCGGCCAGCGAGACGAGCCGCTGGTTCAGGTAGGTGTAGAGCGCCCCGCCCAGGACGGCGCCCCAGAGGGTGCCGGTCCCGCCGAGCACCACCATCACGAGCAGGGTCAGCGTGAACGTCGCCGTCGTGACGCCCGGGCTGGCACCGCCGAGGAGGAGCACGTAGACGATGCCGCCGAGGGTGGCGAGCACCGACGCGACGACGAACGACAGCAGCTTGAAGCTGTAGGGCCTGAGGCCGAGCACCTCGACGCGCTGCTCGTTCTCGCGGATGGCCTGCCACACCCGACCGGCGCGGGAGTGCACGACCCAGCGCGCCACGGCGTAGACGAGCACGGCGAACGCGAGGGCCACCCAGTAGACGTAGCGCGTGTTCACGACCCCGACGAAGATCTCGGGGAGCCGGCGGAAGGCGAGCGGTGTCCCCTCCTCCCCGCCGGTGATCCGGAGCGGGTCGCGCAGCACGAAGATCGCGCCGGCCTGCGCGAACGCCAGCGTCACCATCGCGAAGGCGATGTCCCCGACGCGCAGGCAGACCGCGCCCAGCGCGGTGGCGAGCACCAGCCCGACGACGAGGGTGACCGCGATCGCCGGGAGGAGGGTGAACCCCCAGTGCGTGACGGCGATCGTCGTCATGTACACGCCGACGGCGAAGTAGAGGGCGTGGCCGAAGGAGAGCAGGCCCGTGAACCCGAACAGGAGGTCGTAGGTCAGCGCCAGCGCGCCGAAGATGAGCATGAGCGCGAGGAGGTTCAGCACGCCCGGCGAGTTCAGTGGTCCGCTGAACACCACCGGGATCGTCACCGGGATGAACGGGGCCGCCACCAGGAGCACGACGAGCACGACGGCGACGATGCGGCCGATCGGGGATCGCTGGGTCACACCGACGCCTTCCCGGCGAGGCCCTGCGGCCGGATCAGGAGCACCACGGCGAGCAGCAGCACGACGATGAGGTCGCCCGCGCCCACGAGGACGTAGAAGTTGGCGTACTGCTGGAGGAGTCCGACGAGCACGGCCGCGATCGCGGCGCCGCGGAGGGACCCCAGCCCGCCGATGATCACGACGATGAACGCGAAGATCAGGAGGTGGCCGCCCTGCTCGGGGTTGATGGCGTTGAAGTACACGCCGGTGATGGCGCCACCCAGCGCGGCCGCCATGCCGCCGATGGCGAACACGAGCGTGAAGGCGCGCGTCACGTTGATCCCGAGCGCCGTCACCATGGCGCGGTTCTCCACGCCGGCGCGGACGATGAGGCCGTACCGGGTGCGCCGCAGGAACGCGACGATGCCGAGGTAGACCGCGACCGCCGCGCCGATGGCGACGAAG
>JAHWKB010000407.1 GCA_019348115.1 Actinomycetota bacterium
CTGCCCTGCACCATCTACGGCGACGGCGAGCAGAGCCGCGACTTCGTCTTCGTCGACGACGTCGTGCACGCCTTCGTGCTGGCGATGGACCGCGGGGACGACGAGCGCTTCAACATCGGCACCTCCGAGCGCACGTCGGTGAACCAGCTCTACCGCGGCCTCGCGGCGGCCACCGGCTACGACCGCGACCCCGTCTACGCCCCGGAGCGTCCGGGCGAGCTCCGCCACAACGCCGTCGACGCCCGCAAGGCCGCTCAGGGGCTCGGGTGGAAGCCGTGGACCACCCTCGAGGAGGGGCTCGCGGCGACCCTCCGCTGGGCCGCGAACGACCGTGACACCGCCTGACGCTCGTCACGCTCCGATGCGCTCCGGACGAGACGGATACGCAGGGTGAGCGGTACGGTTCGCGGAGCCGATCCGTGAGGGGTCGAGAGGGGGACACCGGTGTCGTACGCGGAGGACGTCGGGAACCGCCTGCGGCGGATCCGGCTCCAGCAGGGGCTGTCCCTCCAGGACGTCGAGCGGACGTCCGAGGGCGTGTGGAAGGCCGCGGTCGTCGGCTCCTACGAACGCGGTGACCGGAACATCAGCGCCTCCCGGCTGTGCGAGCTCGCGGAGTTCTACGGGGTCTCCCCGTCCGAGGTGCTCCCGCAGGACGACGCCCCCCGCCCCACCGACCGCGGCCGGAGCATCGTGATCGACCTCACCAAGGTCGACGGCAGCGGTGAGCGCTGGCGTGGTCTGCGGCGCTACTGCGAGTCGATACAGCTCCAGCGCGGCGACTACAACCGCCAGCTCCTGTCCATCCGCGGCGACGACCTCCGCGCGCTCGCGATCATCCTCGAGACCTCGCCGGACTCCCTCGTCGACGAGCTCCGCGACGCCGGCGTGCTGGTCGAGGGCAGCTAGCTCGTCGCGTCCTCGAGCGAGCGGTTGACCGCGTCGAGGACCGAGCGTGCGATCGCCTCGGACTCGTCGTCCCGGACCATCGCCGAGCCGCACACGGTCCACCCGCCCTTCACCGAGTGGAAGTGGACGAGCGAGAGGGCGATCCGGCGCCCGAGCACGTCGGTCACCTCGGTGCCCTCGAGCTCGACCATGCGGTTCTCGGCGAGCAGGGGGAGGATCGCCGCCAGGGTCGCCCGGCCGGTCGCCCGTCGCCGGCCGGCCGTCGATGCGGGACCGGCGCTGTGACCGACGAGCTCCTCGCCGCCGTCCGTGAGCACGACCTCGACGGCGCTCTCGAGGCCCTGCTGCGTGACCGTCACCGACGAGATCAGCACGCGCCGTCCAGGGACGGTCCGGGGAGCGTCGTCCTCGTCGAGCTGGACGACGCTGATCACGCGATGGTCCGTCGTGACGCCGAACCGCGCCATCAGCGTCGACTGGACGTCGCGGACGATCTGCTTCGGCCCCTTCTCGAGGGTCGTCATGACGTGGAGCTCGTCGACCTCGCGCGCGAACCCGGGGACCAGACGGGCCGCGACGACACCTGGGACGGCGGTGAGAGCGGCTTCGACCGCGGCGCGCTGGACCGGGTCGTGGAGGTCGGTCCTCGACGCGCGGCCGGCGCCGTCGTCGAGCGCCGCGGCGAGGTCCGTTCCGTGCTCCACGCGCGTTCTCCCGGTCTCGTGAGCGCTCGGAGCGTAACGCGCCGCGACCCTCGCGGGCCGGACGCGGTGAGTACCCCGCCGGACGGCCAGGGCGGACGTCGGCGACGCCGTCGGAGATCCGCTCTAGCCAACGTGGGATCTGCTGCCTAGAGTGGTACGACGGGGACGGTGTGTGATGTGTCGACCACTGTGGTCGATGTGCAGGGGGAGCACCGAACGACTGACAACTCCAGAGCGAACGGTGCGCGGAGGCGGACAGCCTCGAACGACCTCCCACCGGGAGGACCTCGCGCGACGGCAGCGCGTCCCCGAGCGACGGGACGCGACGGCCGGCACATCGAGCGGAGCGGAGACGCCCGACGTCGACAAGCGACGGCGACGGGATCGCACAGACCACTCGATGGAGGTGCGCCATGAAGAAGATCTTCGGCGCGATCGCCGGACTGGCAGCCCTCGTGCTGTCCGCCGGTGCCGGTGTCACCTGGA
>JAHWKB010000408.1 GCA_019348115.1 Actinomycetota bacterium
CGGCGGACGCGGAGCCGCCGGCGGACGCGGAGCAGCCCGCGGACGCGGAGCAGCCCGCGGCCGAGGAGCAGCCTGCGGGGGAGGAGCAGCCTGCGGCCGAGGACCGGCCTGCGGCCGAGGAGCAGCCTGCGGCCGAGGAGCAGCCGGCCGACGCCGAGCCCGCGGGCGGACCGTCGACCACGGGGCAGCCGACGGCCGGTGACGCCCCGCGGCCCGTCATCGCGCAGCGGGATCCCGACGGCTCGTGATCAGGCGTCGGCGCCGGTGAGCTGGGTGCGGGCGAGCTCGGCGTAGAGGCCGTCGCGGGCGAAGAGCTCCGCGTGGGTGCCGCGCTCGACGACCCGGCCGCCGTCGACGACGAGGATCACGTCGGCGTCGACGATCGTGGACAGCCGGTGCGCGATCACGAGGCTCGTGCGCTCGCGGAGGATGTCGCGGAGCGCGGCCTGGACGAGGCGCTCGGAGTCCGAGTCGAGGTGCGCGGTGGCCTCGTCGAGGATCACGATCGCCGGGTCCTTGAGGATCACACGGGCGATCGCGAGGCGCTGCTTCTCGCCCCCGGACAGCCGGTAGCCGCGCTCGCCGACGACCGTGTCGTAGCCGTCGGGGAGGCGCTCGATCACGTGCGCGATCCGGGCGGCGCGGCAGGCCGCAACCAGCTCGGCGTCGGTCGCGTCGGGGCGCGCGTAGCGGAGGTTCGCCGCGATCGAGTCGTGGAACAGGTGGGGGTCCTGGGTCACGACCCCGACGGCGTCCGCGAGCGACGCCATGGTCACGTCGCGGACGTCGTGGCCGTCGATGCGGACGTGTCCCCCGGTGACGTCGTGCACCCGCGGCACGAGCATCGACAGCGTGGTCTTGCCGGCCCCGGAGGGGCCGACGAGCGCCACCATCGTCCCGGGAGGGGCGTCCAGGTCGATGCCCTCGAGGATCCACTCGGACGCGTCCTCGCCGTGCTCCGAGCGCGGACCCTCGAGCGACGCGAGCGAGGTCCCCTCGGCGGCGGGGTAGCGGAACCAGACGTCCTCGAAGCGGAGGTGCCCACGCACCGGGTCGGGCAGCGGCACCGCGTCGCGCGCCTCGTCGATGGCGCGCGGGAGGTCGACGACCTCGAAGACGCGCTCGAAGGACACCAGCGCGGTCATGAGGTCGACGCGGGCGTTGGAGAGCTGGGCGAGCGGCCCGTACAGCTGGGTCACGTACATCGCGAGCGCCACGACCGTGCCGGCCTCGATCGCGTGCGCCGGCGAGATCACGAGCCGGCCGCCGACGAGGTAGACGAGCGCGGTCGCGAGCGAGCCGATGAGCCCGAGCGCGGCGAACAGCACCCGACCGTGGATGGCGGTCCGGACGCCGATCTCGGCCACGCGCTCGGCGCGGTCGTGGAACAGCTCGGTCTCGGACTCGGAGCGGCCGAAGAGCTTCACGAGCAGGGCCCCGGAGACGTTGAAGCGCTCGGTCATCGTGGAGTTCATGTCGGCGTTCAGCTGCATCGACTCGCGCGCCAGCAGCTGCAGCCGCCGACCGACGATGCGGGCCGGGATGACGAACAGCGGCAGGAGCGCGACCGCGAGGAGGGTCACGCGCCACTCGAGCGCGAACATCGCGACCAGCGTCACGGTCACGCTGATGAGGTTGTCGACCACCCCGCCGAGCGTGCCGGTCAGCGCCCGCTGCGCCCCGACCACGTCGTTGTTGAGGCGGGTGATGAGCGCGCCCGTCTGGGTGCGGGTGAAGAACGCGATCGGCATCGACTGCACGTGCGAGAACAGCATCGTGCGGAGGTCGAGGATGAAGTTCTCGCCGATGGAGGCCGACAGGACGCGCTCGACGAGGCTGATCGCGGCCATCCCGAGGGCGACGGCGAGCATCCCGAGGAACAGCAGGGTGAGCGTGCGGGTGTCTCCGCTGGGGATGGCGTCGTCGATCACGGCCCGGACCAGGAGCGGCGGGACGGCGCCCAGGGACGCGGCCACGACGATCAGCCCGACGAAGCCGGCGAGCTTGCGGTGGTACGGCGCCGCGAGCCGCCACGCACGCCTCACGACCGCACGGTCGAGCCGGCGACCGGCGATGTCCGCGGGGTCGCCCAGCGGG
>JAHWKB010000409.1 GCA_019348115.1 Actinomycetota bacterium
GTCGTCGTGCACTACCGGTCCCAGGCGGACGAGGCCGAGGCGCTCGCCGCCGAGGTGGGTGGCGTCGCGCTCGGTGCCGACCTCACCTCCGAGGACGAGGTCGACGCGCTCGTCGCCCGATCCGTCGCGACGTTCGGCCGGCTCGACGCGGTCGTCGCCAACGCCGGCATCTGGCCGAGCGACCCCACGCCGCTGTGGGAGCTTCCGCTCGAGCGCTGGCGTCGCACGCTCGAGGTCGACCTCACCGGCACGTTCCTGACGCTGCGCGCCTACCTGCGCCAGGTCGCCGCCGACGTGGACGCCGTCGCGGCGCCGGCGATCGTGCTCGTCGGGTCGACGGCGGGGGCCTACGGCGAGGCCGGCCACAGCGACTACGCGGCGGCCAAGGGCGCCATGCAGCACGGCCTGCTGCGGTCGCTCAAGAACGAGGTCGCGGACCTGCACCCGCGTGGCCGCGTCAACGCCGTCGCGCCCGGGTGGGTGGCGACGCCGATGACCGCCGAGCGGCTGACCGACGAGGCGATCGCGGAGGCGACGGCGACGATGGCGCTGCGCAAGGTCGCCACGCCCGAGGACGTCGCCGGCGCGGTCGCGTGGCTGCTGTCGCCGACCGCCGCGGGCCACGTGACCGGCGAGGTCGTGACCGTCGCCGGGGGCATGGAGGGGCGCCTCCTCCACCCGCCCGGATGACGTCGGACCGCGGATCACGAGCGCCGCGACGTCAGGTGAGGAAGGTCAGGATGTCGTCGACGTCGACCCGCTGGCGAGGACCCTGCTCGGCGTCGGGGTCGGGGTAGCCGAGGGCCATGGCGACGACCGGCACCCAGTGCCGCGGCGCCTTGGCGGCCTCGCGGACGAGGAACGGCTCGAACCCGATCATCGGCCGGGTCGCGACCCCGTGGCTCCACGCGGCGAGCATCAGGTTCATCGCGAGGAGCGAGGCGTTGCGGACGGCGAAGTCGCGCCGGCTCGTCTTCCCCCCGTCGTAGAAGTCCTTCGATCCCGGCTTCGCCTCCACCGCGTTCGGGTCGCCGAAGACCACCAGCAGCGTGCCGGCGTCGCGGACCTTCTCGAGGTTGCTGCCGAGCCCGTCCGCGAACCGGTCGAGCTGGTCGGGACCGGCCACGACGACCCGCCACGGCTGGAGGTTGGACCCGGAGGGCGCGAGGGCGGCCTCGGCGACGATGTCCCGGATCAGCTCGTCGGGCACCACCTCGCCCGTGTAGCCGATCCACGATCGACGGCTCTCGTTGAGCTCGGCGTAGGAGAGCTCGCGCTGGCGCTGGTCGGACGTCACGGGGGCTCCTCGGGGGGTCGGCCGTCCCAGTGTGACCCGCCGGCAGCGACCCGGCCCGCGTGCACTGTGTCCGCGCGGAGGTGCCCCGTCTGGGCGCACGTGGCCCCTCCCGACTACGGTCGGAAGCCGAGTCGGGACCAGTCGAGCCAGGAGCAGAAGCCGCAGATGAGCGACAACAAGGACACGCTCACCGTCACGGACAACCGCACGGGCAAGACCTACGAACTCGAGGTCACCGACGGCTCGATCCGTGCCATGGACCTCCGTCAGATCAAGGTCTCGGAGGACGACTTCGGGATGTTGTCCTACGACCCGGGGTTCAAGAACACCGCGTCCTGCCGGAGCGAGATCACGTTCATCGACGGCGACGCCGGCATCCTCGAGTACCGCGGCTACCCCATCGACCAGCTCGCCGAGGGGAGCTCCTTCCTCGAGGTCGCGTACCTGCTCATCCACGGGGAGCTGCCGACCTCGGACCAGATGGCTGCGTGGGAGCACGAGATCACCCACCACACGTTCATCCACGAGAACATCAAGCAGTTCATGGACGGGTTCCACCACGACGCGCACCCGATGGGGATGCTCGTGTCGACGGTGGGCGCGTTGTCGACCTTCTACCCCGAGGCGAAGGACATCGACGACCCCGACATCCGCTTGAAGCAGATCGTGCGGCTGATCGCGAAGTTCCCCACGCTCGCCGCGTTCGCCTACCGGCACTCCATCGGCATGCGCTACGCGTACCCCGACAACGACCTGTCGTTCGCCGGCAACTTCCTCAACATGATGTGGAA
>JAHWKB010000030.1 GCA_019348115.1 Actinomycetota bacterium
GCACGTAGAACGCCGAGCAGTCGATGGGCGTGAACAGCCACTTGTGCGGGTTCACCACGAACGAGTCGGCCCGCTCGACGCCGGCGAGCACGTGCCGGCGCTCCTCGAGGATCGCCGCGCTGCCGCCGTAGGCGCCGTCGACGTGGAGCCAGATGCCGCCGTGGACCTCGCCGCGGAACTCGTCGAGCACGTCGGCGATGGCGGGGACCGGGTCGACGCTCGTGGTCGAGGTCGTGCCGACGGTCGCGACGACCGCGAGGGGACGGATGCCGAGGACCAGGTCCTCGCGGATCGCCTCGCGGAGCGCGTCGGCATCCATGCGGTACTCGGCGTCGACGGCGATCGTGCGCACCCCGTCGCGCCCGAGGCCGATCGTGATCGCGCCCTTCTCGACCGACGAGTGCGCGTGCGTCGACGTGTAGACCCGCAGCATCGGGAGGTCGGTGCGGCCGGCCATGCCACGCTGGCGGATGTGCAGGTCGGCACGCTCCCTCGCGGCGGCGAGGGCGGTCATCGTCGCGACCGACGCGGTGTCGACGATGACGCCGGACAGCCCGTCGTCGAGCCCCAGCAGCTGCCGCAACCAGTCGAGCGTGACCTGCTCGAGCTCCGTGGCCGCCGGCGAGGTGCGCCACAGCATGCCGTTGACGTTCAGGGCGGCCGCGAGCGCCTCGCCGAGGATGCCGGGACCGGAGCCCGTGATGGCGAAGTAGGCGTGGAAGGCCGGGTGGTTCCAGTGCGTGATGCCCGGGAGCAGGATCTCGTCGAGGTCGCCGAGGACGTCCGCCAGCGGCTCCGGGGAGGTCGGCGGCGCCGACGGCAGGGCCGCGGCCACCTCGCCCGGCTCCGTCCGGGCCAGCACCGGCCGGTCGCCGACGCCCTCGAGGTAGTCGGCGATCCAGTCGATGACCGCGTGCCCGTGGCGTCGGAACGCGTCCGCATCCATGTCGCCCGAGCCGTGCTGGCCAGGATCGAGCTCGCCGGGCACGTGTCCTCCTGGGGCGTCCGCGGGCCCCGGAGGCTAGTCGTCGCGTGCGTGGCTCCCGGTCCCGTCGTCCCCGAGGCCGTTCGACGTGGCGTCCGCGGACTGGAGGTGGCGCAGCACGTGGATCTCGTCCCCGGGCCGCAGCTCCGTGACCGAGGCGAACGGCACGTGGCGGTCATCGCGACGGACGGTCAGCGGGTAGGCGTTGCGGCCGCCGCGGAGGAGGGTCCGGAGCCCCTCCGGGTCCTCGTCACCGCGGACCTCGATGACCTCCTCGACGGCCTCGCCGGTCTCGGCCCAGCGGTCCCACATCGCCGTGTCCACCGGTGCGTCGAACATCTGGCGGGCGTTGACGCGGTCGAGCGCCGTCCGGGCGTCGGGGTCGGCGGGGCGGCGGACCGCCACGAAGCGCTCCGGGATGAGGAAGACCTCCTCGGCGAGCTGCGCGGCGAGGACGTTGATCTCGCTGTTCGACGTCATGGCCAGCAGCGTGCGGGCACTCGCCGCGCCTGCGCGACGGAGGGTCTCCTCCTCGAGGGCGTCACCCGACATCGCCCCGAGCCCTTCCCGTCGTGCCTCCGCGACCCGGTCGGGGTTGCTGTCGACGAGCCGGACGGGGCCGTGGTCGGTGAGCCGGTGGGCCAGCTGCCGGGCGACCGCGCCGGCGCCGATGATGAGCACGCCCGACCGCCGCTGACCGGCGGGCGCCAGCTCGCCGCGGTTACGCAGCCACTCGACGCACCACTTCAGCATCGCCGGGACCATGGCCGTGGTGGCCACGGCCATGAACACGAGGATGGTGAAGATCTCCGCGGTGATGAGGCCGCGCTCGAGCCCGATGCCGGCCACGATGATCTCGACGGCGCCGCGGCCGTTCATGCCGGCCCCGACGGTGACGCCCTCGCGCCAGCCGTGCCCGCTCGGCAGGTAGAAGAGCGCCGTGCCGACGATCTTGCCGACGACGGCGACGGCGACGACCGAGAGCAGGAAGGCGAGGTCGGTCCGGAAGACGTCGAGCGAGGTCTCGAACCCGGCGGTGACGAAGAAGACGGGGGCGAGGAAGCCGAGCGAGAGGTCGTGGATGGTGCGGTTGGCCTCGCGGAACGTCCGTCCCTCGAGCACGGTCCGGCGCAGGAAGATGCCCGCGACGAACGCCCCGAGGACGGCGTGGAGACCCAGGATCTCGGCCAGCTCGGCGTAGGCCAGCCCGATGCCGATCACGAAGATGAAGCGCAGGATGCGGTCGTCCACGGACGCCCGCTCGACGACCCGCACGAGCCGCGGGAGGAGCTTGATCCCGACCAGGGCCGAGATGGCGAAGAACGCCACCGCCTCGATCGCGACCCGGCTCGTCCCCGCGAGGTCGAAGCCGCCCGCGTCGACGAACCCGATGATCGCCGCGAAGGCGACGAGCGTCGCCGTGTCGGCCAGGAGCGCCCCGGCCATCATCACGTACGCGATGCGTGTGTCGAGGAGGTCCAGGTCGATGAGGATCCGGGATTTCGTGGCGAGCGACGTCACGCCGACCGCGATGCCGACGAAGGCGCCGGCGAGGGCGTCCCCGCCGAAGAGGAGCGTGACGCCGAAGCCGGCCGAGGCCGGGACGACGAAGCCGCCAGCGGCCGCGAGCAGGCCAGCACGCGACGCCCGTCGGAGGTCGGCCGTGTCGATCTCGGTGCCGATGTAGAGCATCATCAGGGTGACGCCGAGCTCGCCGATGACGTCGAGGCCCGGGGCGTCCGTCAGCAGACCGAGGAGCGGCGGGCCCAGGACGATGCCGGCGAGGATCTCGCCGAGGACCGGCGGGTAGCCCACACGCGCGGCGAACCGACCGGCGACCCACGCGACCAGCAGCACGAGCAGCAGGGGGCCGAGCTCGAGCCCCGAGCCTCCGGGTGCCTCGGCGGCGAGCAGCGGTGACGGGGTCCAGGTCACGGCTCGGGGGTCCTTCCCTCGGGTCGTGCACCGGCGGCCGGCGTTCGCGGCGTGGACCGTCGCACGAGGGAGCACCGTAGCCGGACCGCCCGCGGGCCCGCCCGGGCCGCCGGGTCGCACGGAAGGCCTCAGCGCGGGACGGCGACGATCACGGTGCGGTCGCGGATGGCGCGCCCGACGCGGATGGCGCGGTTGTCGAGGCGGCCGCGCGTCGGGGGCACGCCCATGAGGACGACGTCCCCGGGCTCGGTCTGGTGGCGCAGCGCGATCGGCTGGCGTCGGTTGTCGACGACGATCTCGGTCCGCTCCCTGCGGTCGTCCGGCAGGTGGTCGCGGACCTCCTCGGGGTCGTCCTCGGTGATGACGACCAGCGGCACGTCGGCCTGCTGCGACATCCGGACGGCGAAGGCGACCGCGAGCCGGAGGCCGGGATCGCCGGCCGTCGACAGGTCGTGGTGCGTCACGGACAGGACGATGCGCCTGACCTCCTCGTCCTCCCCCGGGTGGCAGACGGCGACGGGGACGGGCGTCCGCGCGATGAGCCCGTCGATGACGGAGCCGAAGAAGCCCTCGCGGCGGTCGGTGTAGCCCTTCCACCCGACGAGCATGGCCGTCGCGCCCTCCTCCACGATCGTGTGGAGGATCCCGTTCATGGGCGTGGAGTCCACCCGCACGATGGAGCGGGCCTCGGCGCCGTGCCGCAGCGCGATGGTCTCGGCGCCCTCGGTGAGACGTCGCTGCTCGTCGACCTGGGCGCGGGTGGCCTCGAAGCCGAGCACGTTGACCGGCACGACGGAGCCGCTGTCCGGCCCCGCGAGGAGGGCGGCGAACCGGATGAGGTCGCGGGCGCTGTCGGGGTTGGCGACGGGCACGATGACCGTACGGCCGAGCGGCTCGTCCCGCTCGGTGGGGACCGACACCCTCGGGGCCGACCGCGTGGCCGCCGCCGAGGAGACGAGCGCGCTCACGAGGATGACCAGCACGACCCCGTTCACGGTCGGCTGGCCGATCAACCCGAGGTCGTCCGCCACGATGGCGGCCGCCAGGGCACCTGCGGCCTGGCCGGAGGAGAGCGAGAAGGACAGCAGGGTCTCGGCGGACGAGAACCCGATGATCCTCGCGGCCACCACGGCGGCGATCGCCTTGCTGCCGAGTGCGGCGACGCTGAGGATCGCGCCGATGGTGAGGACCTGGAGGTCGGTCGCGAGCAGGACCGGGTCGATCAGCATGCCGGTCGAGATGAGGAAGACCGGGACGAACAGGGTGTCGCCGAGGAAGTGGATGCGCTCGTCGACGCGGGTGCCGGGAGGCACGAACCGGTTCAGGGCGAGGCCGGCCAGGAAGGCCCCGACGATCGGCTCGATCCGCACGGCCTCCGCGAGGAGGCTCGCCGCGAACAGCGCGACCATGACGAAGGCCAGGCGGACGGCACGGTCCTGTCCGAGCCCGGCGAAGAACCACCTGGTGAGCCGCGGGAGCCCGAGCACCGTCGCGCCGGTGAAGGCGACGAGGCCGAGAGGGAAGAGGATCCAGAAGAGGAGGCTCGAACCGCCGCTGGCGGCGGCGGCGACGGCCAGCACGAGGAGGGCCGCGACGGTGACGACGAGCGTCCCACCCAGCGTGGCCGTGACCGCCCGGTTGCGGAGCAGGCCGAAGCGCTGGGCCATCGGCAGCGTGAGCAGGGTGTGGCTCGCGAAGGCGGTCGCGAGGATGACGGACGCGGCGACCCCGAGGTCGATGAACCACAGGCTCGCGGCGGTCACGACGACCATCGGGAAGACGAAGGTCGCGATGCCGAACACGATGGAGTCGCGTCGGTCCCGCTCGAACCCGTCGAGGTCGAGGTCGAGCCCGGCGACGAACATCAGGTAGAGGAGGCCGACCCCGCCGAGGGCCGCGATCGTGCCCTCGCGTGCGAGGAGTCCGGCGCCGTCCGGTCCGAGCAGGATGCCGGCCCCGATGAGCCCGATGATGCCCGGGATGCGGAATCGCTCCGCCAGGACCGGCGCCACCAGGATGGCGAGGAAGAGCAGCCCGAAGACGGCCGCGGGGTCGCTGAGAGGCAGGGTCACCAGCGGCTCCAGGCAGCGCGCGTGCTCACACCCGCGTCACGACGACCGTGACGCTCGTCGCCCGGCTGTTCCCCGCGCTGTCGGTCGCCGAGAAGGTGAGGACGTGCGTCGCGGTGAGCTCGCTGTCGGGGACGTGGAGCCGCACCGTCGCGGTCGGCGCGTCGGCGAGCGGGCCGTCGATGCTGCTGCCCCAGCTGTACGTGAGCGCGTCCGGCCCGTCGCGGTCGTCGACGGCGACGCCGTCCACGGTCACGGTGGCGTAGGCGCCGGCGTCGTCGCGCCCGTCGCTCGTCAGCGTGGCGCCGTCGTCGGGGGAGTTGATCGTGACCTCCGGCGCGGCGTCCGGCTCCTCGGTGGGCGCCGGCTCGGTCTCCTGCTCGACCGGCGTGGCCGTCTCGCTCGGCGGCTCGGACGGCGCGAGGGTCGGCTCGGCGGTCGGCAGCGCGACGGTCGCCTCCCGGTCGGGCGTGGACTCCTCGGCGGCCGTGACCCCGGGGCCGGGGATCGTCGGGAAGAGCTCGGGCTCCTCCTGGAGGTGCACGGCCTCGAACGAGCGGTCCGGGTCGCCGACGCCGCTCCGGCGGGTCGTCGAGGCGAGGGTGCCCAGGAACAGCACCGCGACGAGCGCGCCGGCCGTGATCGGGACGATCGTGTCCATGTCGCGCCTCGGCGCGTCGCCGCTGGGCCAGCGGCGGTCGATCTCCCGCCACATCCCGTCGACGGTGCCCACCGTGAGGGTGGGGACCCGGGTGCCCCGGGTGTGCCCGCGGGTCCGCCGCTTCGTGTGGTGCTCGAGCGTGGCGGCGACCCCGTCGGCGGGGATCTCGTGCAGGTGTCGCAGGAGATCGCAGAAGACCCCGACGGTCGTCTTCTCGGCGGCGGTCGCGTCCGGGGATCCCGTCGCGGCGAGGTCGTGCACCTGCCGGACGTAACGGTGGTAGAGGACCGCGAACGCGTCCCGCTGCCCGCCGCGGGCGAGCCGCACGAGCTCGTCGTCGGGCAGGGACGCGGAGGCGGTCACGGGGTGCGACGGTCCTGGGTCTCGGGACCGCGGAACCCTACCGGGGGACGGACGCGGGGGTCCGCTCACGCCCTCGCCACCGTAGGCTGGGGGAGCCGTCGCCACGCCGCGACGCGCCGTTCCCGACCCTCGACCCGGAGGTCCGTCCCGATGTCCGCAGCCTGGGAAGAGCAGTACGACGCCTGGCGCGCCCGGTACGAGGCGGCGCCCGAGCGGGACGCGGACTTCACCACCCTGTCGGGGATCCCGCTCGAGCCGCTCTACGGCCCGCACAACGTGACGATCGATCCCGAGCGGATCGGGTACCCGGGGATGTACCCGTACACGCGCGGCGTGTACGCGTCGATGTACCGGACGCGCCCGTGGACGATCCGCCAGTTCGCGGGCTTCGCCGACCCCGACGAGACCAACAAGCGCTTCCACGACCTCGTCCAGGCCGGCCAGCACGGGCTGTCGGTCGCGTTCGACATGCCGACGCTCATGGGCCTCGACTCCGACGACCCGCGCTCCGAGGGCGAGGTCGGGCACTGCGGCGTCGCGATCGACTCGGTCCGCGACATGGACCGGCTCTTCGACGGGCTGCCGCTCGGCGAGATCACCACGTCGATGACGATCAACGCGCCGGCGGTGACGCTGTTCTGCATGTACGCGGTCGCGGCGGAGAAGCAGGGGTGGTCGCTCGCCGACCTCGGCGGGACGCTCCAGACCGACATCTACAAGGAGTACATCGCGCAGAAGGAGTGGCTGTTCCCGCCGGAGCCGCACCTGCGTCTCATCGGTGACCTGATCGAGTTCTGCACCGAGAACGTGCCGCGCTACCACCCGGTGTCGATCAGCGGCTACCACATCCGCGAGGCGGGCTCGACCGCCGCCCAGGAGCTCGCCTTCACGCTCGCCGACGGCTTCGGCTACGTCGAGCTCGGCATGGACCGCGGGCTGCACCCCGACGAGTTCGTCCCGCGGTTCAGCTTCTTCTTCGACGCGCACATCGACTTCTTCGAGGAGATCGCGAAGTTCCGTGCCGGCCGGCGCATCTGGGCCCGGTGGATGAAGGAGCGCTACGGGGCCACCGCCGAGAAGGCGATGCTGATGCGCTTCCACACCCAGACCGCCGGCGTGAGCCTGACCGCCCCGCAGCCCGACAACAACATCGTCCGCACCGCCATCGAGGCGCTCGCCGGCGTGCTCGGCGGCACCCAGTCGCTGCACACCAACGCGCTGGACGAGGTGCTCGCGCTGCCGTCCGACCACGCCGCCCGTGTGGCCCTGCGGACCCAGCAGGTCATCGCCGAGGAGACCGGCGTCACGAACGTCATCGACCCTCTCGGCGGGTCGTGGTACGTGGAGTGGTTGACCGACGAGATCGAGCGGCAGTGCGAGGACTACTTCCGCCGGATCGAGGAGATGGGCGGCGACGGGACCATCACGAGCGGGCTGCTGCGCGGCATCGAGACCGGCTGGTTCTCCTCCGAGATCGCCGACGCCGCGTTCGACTTCCAGAACCGCATGGACAAGGGCCGGTTCAAGATGGTCGGGGTGAACGCCTACACCGAGACCGACGAGCCGGACCTCGAGATCCTGCGCATCTCCAACGAGGTCGGCCGTAAGCAGTCGGCCGCCGTGGCCGAGGTCCGCGCCACGCGCGACCAAGGCAGGGTCGACGAGACCCTCGGGGCGCTCGAGGCCGCGGCGAGCACCGACGAGAACCTCGTGCCGCTCATCATGGACGCGTGCCGTGCCGACGCCACCGTCGGCGAGATCTCCAGGACGCTGCAGCAGGTCTGGGGCACCTACACGGAACGATCCGTCATCTGACGATGACCGCGCCGTGCGTGCTCGCCTGCGGCTCCGCGCCGCGGCGACACGTTCCGTCATCTGACGGGCACGGAACGGGGCCTCCGGCGGTCGGAAGGCCACCCGCGGTGGCCATCCTCTGACCGCGCGTACGTAGCCGCCGGCGTCGACCGGCCCGACCTCCGGCACCCTCGTTCCGAGGGAGGTCACGGTGCACACGTCGCAGACGCTGTTCGGGTTCCGGTTCGAGGGTGACGGGGTCGCGCGCTGGATGCCCGCCGTCGTCCTCACCCTCCTCGACGCCGTGCTGACCTACCTGTGGCTCGCGACGGGCATCGCCCGGGAGGGCAACCCCTGGCTCGCCGAGCTCGTCGTCACCTCCGGACCCGGGACGGCGATGGCGGTCCGGACGCTCGTCGGGGTGGGGCTGATCGCGGCCCTCGCGCTCCTCACACAGCGCTCGCGGACGGCGCGCCACGGCCTCGTCGCCGTGACGGCCGTGCTCGGCCTCGTCCTCGGCTGGCACATCGGCGGCAGCGTCATGGTCGCGCTCGTCTGACGCGCCGGTCCGCGGTGCCGGTTCCTCGGTCACCGGCGAGCGGTCGGAGATACTGGACGTGCCCGCTCCTGAGAGGCACGTCCGTTCCCGCCGCCGCCGGCCCCCGCACGCTCCGGTCCGACCTGCAGCGTGCCCGTGCCGCCGCCCACCACACCGTGTTCGGCGGCGGTGCGCTCGTGGCGGCCAGGCGGGCGTTCCGCAACGCGACCACGGGCCGTCGGATGCTCCTCATCGCCACGGCGACGTTCCTGCCCGTCGTGCTGGTGTCCTTCCTGCTCGGGAGCGCCCTCAACCGCTCCGCAGGGCTGACGGCCGACGTCACCACCGAGGTCGACACGCTGGTCACCCCGGTGCTCGCGCTGTCGGACGAGCTCTCCGGCGCGCAGATCCTCCTCGACCGCTACGTCGCCACTGGCGCGGACGTGGACCGCGCCGCGGTGGTCTCGCGCACCCGTCGCATCGACAACGCCTTCGCGGCGCTCGACGCGGCGCTGACGGGACGGGCCGAGACGGCCGACGGGATGGGCATCACCACCGGACTCGCCAACGCGCGTGCCAGCTGGGAGTTCGTCCGCGACACCATGGCCGCCCCGGGCTTCACCGTGCCCGCCGACGCCGAAGGTCAGGCGGCGCTCCTCCGGACGCTCGGGGCCGAGATCGCCTCGGTGCGGAGCGACCTCGCCGGCGTCGCCGAGCTCGCGACGCGCCGCGTGTCGGCGGCCGCGGCCGAGGCGGACCGCTCGGCGCGCGGGATGCGCCTGCTGCTCCTCGTCGCGGTGCCGCTGTCCGCCTTCCTCGCCGTCATCCTCGTCGCCTGGCTCGTCCGCGACCTCCGGCACGGGACCCGCGCGTTGCGCGAGGCCGCGGAGCAGCTCGAGGACGGTCGCCATGGCGTCCGGGTCTCGGGGCTCACGCACGGCGACCTCGCCCCGGTCGCGCGCGCCTTCAACGCGATGGCCGAGCGCATGGAGCTGCAGTCGCGGGAGCTCCACGAGATCGCGAACCGCGACGAGCTGACGGGCGTCATGAACCGGCGCGGCTTCCAGCTGGACCTCGAGACCGAGTTCGAGCGCGCGGTCCGCTACGGCCGGCCGCTCGCGTTCCTGCTCCTCGACGTCGATCACTTCAAGGCCGTCAACGACACCCACGGCCACCCTGCCGGCGACGTCGTCCTGCGCGCCGTCGCGGACGAGATCCAGGATGCCGTGCGCGGCGTCGACCGCGTCGGGCGGTGGGGCGGCGAAGAGTTCGCGGTCCTCCTCCCCGAGACCGTCCGCGCCGACGCCGAGCACGTGGCCGAGCGCGTCGCCAAGGTCATCCGCCAGCGCGTCGTGATCGTCGACGGCGACCCGATCCGGGTGACGGCGAGCCTCGGGCTCACCGTGTTCGATCCCGAGCTCCAGGTGGCCACCAGCACGGCGGAGCTGGTCGAGCGCGCCGACCGGGCGCTCTACACGGCCAAGGAGGAGGGTCGGGACCGCGTGGTCTTCGCGGCCTCCTGACCGGCCTACCCTCCCGGCATGCCCGTGCTCGTGACCGCCGCCGACTCCCCGCTGGGCGTCCGCACCGTCCGCCGCCTCCTCGAGGAGGGCGGCGAGGTCCGCGCGTACTGCCGGGGGACGGGTCCGGTCTCCCAGCTCCGTGCCGCCGGGGCCATCGTCGCGACCGGTGACCTCGACGACGAGGGGCACCTCGAGGCCGCGATGGCCCAGGTCCACACGGTCGTCCACCTCGCCGGCGGCCTGCTGTCGCCGAGCGCCGAGGCTGCCGCGTACGAGACCGACGTCGTCGCGACCGCGGCCGCGCAGGCGGGCGTGCGCCGTCTCGTGGCCCTGTCCCTGCCCGGCGCCGACCCGGGGGCGGACGGGCCGCTCCGGCGGGCCAAGGGCATGGCCGAGGCGGCGCTCCGCTCCGCGGCGGTCCCCACCGTGGTGATCCGGACCTCGCTCGTGGACACGCCCCGGCTGCGCGACGCGCTCGCCGGCCAGCGACTCCCCGAGCGCATCCTCGCGCGGGCGGTCGCGCCGTTGCGGGCGGAGGACCTGGTCGAGCTCCTCGTCCAGCTCGACGCCGTCCGCTCGGAGGCGCACGAGGGGCACGTGGTGTTCGCGGCCGACGGTCCGACCACCCTGGGCCTCGGCGACTACCTCGAGCGCGTCGGCGTCGGGAGCTCCCGGGTCGGTCGGAGCTACCACGCACCGGGCGGCGACCCGCTCCTCCTCCCGGGCCTCGACGGGCCGTGGCTGAGCGCCGCGGACGAGCAGGTCTTCGACGCCTGGTCGTTCACCGGCGTCCGTCCCCGCCCCGTCGGTCCCTGACGGGCCGGCGCCGCGGGCTCACGCCGCGGTCGCGCCGTCGATGATCCCCGCGAGCGACGGTGCCAGCGCGCCCTCCGGTGCGTCGCCGAAGCGTTCGAGCAGGAAGCCGTCGCCGACGAGCGGGTCGAAGGCGGCGCAGTCGAGGCCCCCGGTCCAGGAGCGGAACGCCACCGCGTCGCCGTCGAGGCCGTCGACGAACGGGGCGACGATCACGCCGGCGCCGGCGTCGTTCGCGAGGTGCTCGTTGCGTGCCTCGGCCCACGTCGTGAGGAGGTCGAGGCCCTCCTCGCCGATGGCATCGGGCGCGTACCAGACCGAGACCGCCCCGTGCTCGTGGTTGTGGACCACGGCGCGCTCGTCCGGCGCGTCGTCCCGGTGGACCCCGACGTCGATCCAGGCGCCGAGATGGTCGCCGGCGGCCGCCGGCCGCCGCTCGTAGAGGACGTCGGCGGACGGGGCGTCCTCGTCGACGTGCTGGGCGCTCGCGTCGTCGCGCTCGTCGAACGCCTCGCAGCCGGCGGCCCCGTTCGCGGCGGTGACCTCCGCCTCGGAGAGCCGGACCGGGACCTCGGCGACCGTGGTCGTCGGCTCGTCGGTCGGCGCCTCGGTCGGCATGCACGCCGACAGGGCCGCCGCGCCCCCGATCAGCCATACTGCCGTCCGCACGTCCCGCTCCTCTCGCTGGCGGGCGGGACCGTAGCGGTCGGCTACGGACGGGCCGTGACGCGGGCGACGGCCTCGGCCACGAGCTCGTCGGCGTACGCCGCGACCTGCTGGGCCGCCAGCGGCTGGATCGGGTGCGGGACCTCGACCAGCGTCTGCTGCGGCATCGCGAGGGCGCGCGCCTGCTCCTCCGCCTCGTGCCGGAACGGCTCGGTGCCGAAGAGGGCCGCCGGGACACCTCGGGACTCGAGGGTGATGACGTCGTGCAGACCGCACGACACGCAGCTGCCTCAGTCGGCCAGCGCGACGAGGACCGCGCCGCAACGCTCCGCCTCGGCGAGCACGTCGGCCGGCGCGGGGCGGGCGAAGGTGGGCTTGCGGAGACGCACGACGTCGGCGACGTCGTGGTCCGCGCGCAGGTGCTGCTCCACGCGGTCGAGGAACTCCTGGCCGCGTGGCTTGGAGATGTCGAGGAGCCCCACCGTGACGCCGGCGAGCGACGCCGGCCGGGGGGCGTCGGGGACGGGCTCGCGCGCCCGGTCGTCGAACGGGCTGACGTAGCGGTCGGCGATCGTCACGGGTGCACCTCGCGCGTGATCATGGTGGAGCCGAGGCCGAAGCCGACCCAGGGCGGGAGGACGGCGGAGAACCGTCCCGCGTCGCCGCCGGCGACGACGATCACGATCTCGTCCTCGGACAGGAACTTCGGGATCTCGGTGTCGTCCGTCTCGGCGTGGACCGCGAAGGGGGTGAGCTCGCCGGTGCCGGCGGCCCGGAGGTCGCCCGCGGTCCGACGGCAGCGCTCGAAGATGGACCGACGGAGGTCGGCCTTGGACCAGCCGGCCTCGGCGAAGGTCCGGGCGTGCTCCGGGCAGACGACGAGCGGGGTGTGCGTCCCGACCGGGTACCACGTCGGGGCCCACGCGTTGCCCATCGCGGCGGCGAGCGTGGCGGCCACGCCCTCCGCGTCGGAGGAGTAATGGTCGCTGACGCCCATCGGGGATTCGACCCCGACGACGCTGACGGTCGTCGCGTCGGCGTCGAACCCGAGGGTCACGCGTAGCGGCTCCCAGGGGCTCGCGTCCTCGCGCTCCGGGAAGCACAGGCCGATCTTGTGCGGGCCGCCGAGCGCCGACTGGTCGAGGCCACCGGGCGTCCCGCCACCGGTCAGCGACATCACGAGCCGGACCGCGCGACCGATGGTCTGGTTCGCGCGGTTGCCGGGGCCGAGCACGTTCGAGCCGCCGTTCATCCCGATCGCCGCGGCGTAGGGCCCGCTGACGATCACCGCGGGGGAGGCGAAGTGCGTGGTGTTCTGCATCCCGTGGAGCGCGAAGCCGTCGTCGAGGATCGCCTCCGCCGCCGCCCGCACGACCGGCAGGTACGCGGGCTCGCAGCCGGCCAGGACGGCGCAGACCGCCAGGCGCTCCAGCGTGAGCTCGCCCATCACCGGTCCGACCTCGCCGAGCACCTCGTCGCCGTCGCGTCCGTCGAGCATGGCGTCGACACGCTCGCGCGTCGGCGGCACGACCGGTAGGCCGTCGTGCCATCCCCGCGCCCACATCTCGTCGATGCCGTCGTCGTCGCCGCCGTCGCCGAGGGCCACGTCGTCGCCGGCGAGTTGGTCCTGCGTCGGCGCGTCCAGCGTGCTGCGCGACTGACAACCGGGCTTGACGCCGGGCAGGCCACCGTCCGCCATGAGCTCCCCGCCGGCGCGGGCGAGGAGGTCGCCGACCTCCGCCCGGTCCCAGCCGTCGAGCCGCGCCAGCTCGGCGCCCGCGGCATCGACGAGGACGAACGTCGGGACCGTGCGGACGTCGAAGGCGGCCGACACCGGGTGGGGCTCCGGCTCGACCAGCACGCCGAGCGCCCCGGCCCCGCAGCGGCGGACGAGGTCGAGCGCGGCCTGGGGCCGGCCCTGGCTGACGACCGTCGTCCGGCCGGCGGGCCCGCCGGCGAGGGCGGCGAGGGCACCGCGCGAGGTCGGGCAGTCGCGCTCGACGAACACCACCAGCCGGGGCCCGTCCGTCCCCGGGAGCACGTCGCGGACGCGCCCGTCGAGGTCGGCGAGCGCCCACGGCCGCCCGTCGGGGCGGGTCGCCGGCGTGCCGCCCGTGGTGGTCGTGTCGGGGCTGCTCATGCGCCGTCCTCCCGGCCGTCCACCGTATACCGTCGTCGCGATGCAGGGACTCCCGGTGACCACCGACGCCCGCGGCCGGGTGCTGCGTGACCTCCGCCTGTCCGTCACCGACCGCTGCAACTTCCGCTGCACGTACTGCATGCCACGCGACGTCTTCGGTCCGGGCTTCGCGTTCCTCCCCCGGGAGGAGCTCCTGAGCTTCGAGGAGCTCGTGCGCATCACGCGGGTGGCGGCGCGGCTCGGCACGCGCAAGGTGCGGCTCACCGGTGGCGAGCCGCTCCTCCGTCGCGACCTGCCCGACCTCGTCGCAGGCCTCGTCGCGGTCGACGGCGTCGAGGACGTCGCCCTCACCACGAACGGGGCACTGCTGCGGCGCCACGCCGCGAGGCTGCGGGAGGCCGGCCTGCACCGGGTCACGGTGTCCCTGGACAGCCTCGACGATGCCACCTTCCGCAGGATGAGCGACGTCGACCTGCCCGTGACGACCGTCCTGGACGGCATCGCGGCGGCGGTCGAGGTCGGGTTCGCCGTCAAGGTCAACGTCGTCGTGAAGCGCGGAGTCAACGACGACGGGATCCTGGACCTCGCCGACTGGGGACGGCGCCGCGGTCACACCGTGCGGTTCATCGAGTTCATGGACGTCGGCGCCACCAACGGCTGGCGGATGGCGGATGTCGTCCCGGCCGAGGAGATCCTCGCGACGGTCGGCGCCCGGTGGGAGCTGTCGCCGGTGCCGCCGGCGGTGCGCGGCGAGGTCGCCTCGCGCTACCGCTACGTCGACGGCGGCGGCGAGGTGGGCCTGATCGCCTCGGTGACCCGGCCGTTCTGCGGCGCCTGCAGCCGTGCGCGCGTGTCGGCGATCGGGGAGCTGTTCACGTGCCTGTTCGCCGTCCGCGGGCACGACCTCCGGGCGGTGCTCCGTTCGGGGGGTTCCGACGCCGACCTGGAGGCCGCGATGGCCGGCGTCTGGCACGTCCGCGACGATCGCTACTCCGAGGAGCGGACCGCGGGCACCGGCGCGCCGGTCGGCGACGCCAGGGTCGAGATGAGCTACATCGGGGGCTGACGTCCGCCGGGCCCAGGGCGTGCGGTCAGCCGCCGCCGCGGAGGAGCTCCTCGAACGGGGTCGGGGCGTCGTACGGGTCGGCGACCTCGCGTGGTGGCGCGCCGGCGACGAGGGCGGCGAGCTGCGCAGCGGCCCGGTCGATCCGGCTGGCGAGCGCCCCGCCGGCGTCGCCGCCGACACCCCAGTCCCCCGACGCCGCGAACACCCCGGTGGGGACCACCACGGACCGCAGGTAGGCGAACAGCGGCCGAAGGGCGTGGTCGAGGGCGAGCGAGTGCCGCTCGGTTCCGGCGGTCGCCGCGATCAGGACCGGCACGCCGGTCAGCGCGTCTTCCTCGAGCACGTCGAAGAAGGTCTTGAACAGGCCGGTGTACGAGGCGCTGAAGATCGGGGTGACGGCGATCACGCCGTCCGCGCCGGCGACGGTGTCCTCGGCCGCGCGGAGCTCGTCGCTCGCGAAGCCGGTGAGGAGATGGTTGGTGAGGTCGTGCGCGTGGTCGCGGAGCTCCACGACCTCGACCGTGGCGTCCACGTCGAGGTCGCGCAGGGCGTCGACCGTGGCCGCCGTGAGGCGGTCGGCGAGGAGCCGCGTCGACGACGGCTGACGGAGACCGCCGGAGACGACGGCGAGGGTGCGGGTGGTCATCGCGTTCCTCCGGACGTGGCGGGGTCGAGCACGTCGATGGCGCCGGCCTGCGCCTCGGCGAGGAGGCTCGCATGGGTCGGGGCGTCGGGGACGTGGGCCGGTCGCCCGGTGGCGAGCTCCTTCCGGAGCGCGGGGACCACCTCGCCGCCGAGGATCTCGAGCTGTTCGAGCACGGTGGGGAGGGGCAGGCCCGCGTGGTCCATCAGGAACAGCTGGCGCTGGTAGTCGCCGACGGCGTCGCGCATGCCGGCGTAGCGCTCGATGACCTGTTGGGGACTCCCGACCGTGAGCGGGGTCTGTTCGGTGAACTCCTCGAGCGACGGCCCGTGGCCGTAGACAGGGGCGACGTCGAAGTACGGGCGGAACTCGCGCACGGCGTCCTGCGAGTTGGGACGCATGAACACCTGCCCGCCGAGACCGACGATGGCCTGGTCGGCGCCACCGTGGCCGTAGTGCGCGAAACGGTTCCGGTACAGCTGCACGAGCTGCTTCGTGTGCGACATGGGCCAGAAGATGTTGTTGTGGAAGAACCCGTCGCCGTAGTACGCGGCCTGCTCCGCGATCTCGGGCGTCCTGATGGAGCCGTGCCACACGAACGGGGGCACGCCGTCGAGCGGCCGGGGCGTGGCGGTGAAGCTCTGCAGCGGCGTGCGGAACCGGCCCTCCCAGTCGACGACGTCCTCGCGCCAGAGCCGGTGCAGGAGCGCGTAGTTCTCGATCGCGAGCTGCAGCCCGTTGCGGATGTCCTGGCCGAACCAGGGGTAGACCGGCCCGGTGTTGCCGCGGCCCATCATCAGGTCGACCCGCCCGCCGGCGAGGTGCTGGAGCATCGCGTAGTCCTCGGCGATCTTCACCGGGTCGTTCGTGGTGATGAGCGTCGTGGCGGTCGACAGGACGATGCGCTCGGTGCGGGCCGCGATGAAGCCCAGCATGGTGGTGGGCGAGGAGGGCACGAACGGCGGGTTGTGGTGCTCGCCGGTGGCGAACACGTCGAGTCCGACCTCCTCGGCCTTGCACGCGATGGTCACCATCGCCTGGATGCGCTCCGCCTCGGTGGGCGTACGACCGGTCGTGGGGTCCGGCGTCACGTCACCCACGGAGAAGATGCCGAACTGCATGCGGTGGCCTTCGCTCGTCCTGGTCCTGCGTCTTGGGTCCACGGTGCGAGACCCACCTCGGACAACGCCTGCGATGGCCGTGCCCTTCCGTCCCCCGCGTTCACGGAACGGTGGTCGGCCACTACCGTGTCGGGCGGTGGCGAGCAGGGGTCACGGGTGGACGGCGAGCAGCATCCCGACTGGCACGTGCGTGCCGGTGAGCTCGTCGACGCGCTGCCGGGGGACCCGATGGGCCGCTACCCCGAGGGCGTCCCGTTCGTGCAGGCGCTCCAGCGCGGCTCGATGTCGCTCGAGCTGTTCGAGCCGCGGGGCGAGGACCGCCAGCAACCCCACACCCAGGACGAGCTCTACCTCGTCCTGTCCGGCACGAGCGGCTTCGTCCGCGGCCAGGAGCGGATCACCTGCGGCGCCGGCGACGCCATCTTCGTCCCGGCCGGCATGCCGCACCGCTTCGTCGGCATGAGCTCAGGCTTCCGCACCTGGGTCGTCCTGTACGGCCCCTCGGGAGGCGAGCGGCGGTGACGCCCCCGCTCGAGACGATGCTCGCGTTCGTGGCGGCGTCGGCGGTGCTCGTGGTGGTCCCGGGGCCGAACGTCGTCTACATCGTCACGCGGGGCGTCACGCAGGGGCGGGGCGCGGCGGTGGTGTCCACCCTCGGGGTCGAGGCAGGGATGCTGGTCCACGTCGCCGCCGCGGCGACCGGGCTGTCCGCGATCCTGACCCGGACCGCGCTGACCTTCACGATGGTGAAGCTGGCGGGAGCCGCCTACCTGCTGTTCCTCGCCGTCCGCGCCGTCCGTGCGGCGCCCAGCGGCCCCGACGCGGCGCCACGCCCGGCTCGCCGGCGCGCGAGCCTGTTCCGACAGGGCTTCCTCGCGAGCGTCCTCAACCCCAAGGTCGCGGTCTTCTTCCTCGCCTTCCTGCCCCAGTTCGTCCGCCCGGCCGCCGGTGGGGTCCTGGAGCAGACGCTCGTCCTCGGCGGGCTCTTCCTCGCCGTCGCGACCGTGTCGGACCTCGGGTACGCGCTGCTGTCCGGCAGCGTCGGCCGACGGACCGTGGGAGCCGTCCGGCGGGCCCGCCGCTGGCGCGACGCCGAGGCCGCCGTCTACGCCGGCCTCGGGGTCGCGCTCGCCGTCGCCGGGACCGACGACGCCTGACCGCGGGCCTCGGTCCGGAGACGCGATCCTCGTGCGTCGCCGCAGGGCCCAGGCCCGGCCGGTCCACGCCGCCGGCAGGACCTCGATGGGAGGTCGAGGGAGGCGGCTGGCCGTCCTGTGGCGGGATGTGCCTGCTGCTGCCGCGAGGGGTCGACGGCGAAGACCCTCGAGTGGAGGTCGAGCTGGAAGGAAGGAGGAGATGCAGCCCGGCACGGCACGGCAACGACCACCGGAGCGCCTCAGCTCGGGCGGATCACTCGAGGTCCTCGGACGGACCCTGGATCCACGACATCATGCCGCGGAGCTCACGACCCACCTGCTCGATCTGGTGGTCACGACCCTCCGCCCGCTCGCGCGTGAGGAGCTCGCCGCCCGACTCGTAGTCGTCGACGAACCGCTGGGCGAAGCTGCCGTCCTGGATCTCGGCGAGGATCTCGCGCATCGCCGCGCGCGACGAGTCGTTCACGACCCGGGGGCCGCTCACGTAGTCACCGAACTCGGCGGTGGTCGACACCGAGTGGCGCATCCACGAGATGCCGCCCTCGTACATCATGTCGACGATGAGCTTGAGCTCGTGGAGGCACTCGAAGTAGGCGACCTCGGGCTGGTAGCCGGCCTCCATGAGCGTCTCGAACCCGTTCATCACGAGCGCGCTGGCGCCGCCGCAGAGGACCGCCTGCTCGCCGAAGAGGTCGGTCTCGGTCTCCTCCTTGAAGGTGGTCTCGAGGAGGCCGGCGCGGGTGAGGCCCATGCCGGCGGCGTACGACTTCCCGAGCTCGTGCGCGTTGCCGGTCGCGTCCTGGTGGACGGCGAGCAGGCCGGGCACGCCCTGACCGGACTCGTACTCGCGGCGGACGATGTGTCCCGGGGACTTCGGGGCGATGAGGAAGACGTCGACGTCCTCCGGCGGCTCGATCATCCCGAAGTGGATGTTGAACCCGTGGCCGAAGACCAGCGCGTTCCCGGCCTCGACGGCGTCCTTCAGCCCGTCGTTCCACATCGCCTTCTGGTGGGTGTCGGGCGCGAGGATCACGATGACGTCGGCCTCGCGGGCCGCCTCGTTGGTGTCGAGGACCTTCAGGCCCGCGTCCTCGGCGCGCTGGCGGCTCGACGATCCCGGCCGGAGGCCGACACGGACGTCGACGCCCGAGTCGCGCAGGTTCAGCGCGTGCGCGTGCCCCTGGCTGCCGTAGCCGAGGATCGCGACCTTCTTGCCCTGGATCAGGGACAGGTCCGCGTCGTCGTCGTAGTAGATCGTGGCCATCGGTCGCCTCACGCTCGCTTGCGCCGTCGGGAGCTGCCGCGGGGCGCGGCGCGTCGTCGCCCCGCGCGCGACCGTAGCGATGGCGGCGTCCGGGCTGCGAACCGGCGGCGTCCTCCCGTCGGTGGGGAGCGGTCAGGCGGAGACCCTGTGCATCCGGTGGACGAGCAGCGCGAGGTGCACGTCGAGGCGCGTGGTCGCGTCG
>JAHWKB010000031.1 GCA_019348115.1 Actinomycetota bacterium
AGTCGGCGAGCTGCGCGAGCTCGGTGAACGACGCGAAGTAGGACCCCGAGGTCCCGCCCTGCACGGGCACGGCCATGACCCACCCACCGGCGATGCCCGCGGCCGAGACGACGCCGTTGAGCAGCAGCGCCACGAGGGTGGCCGCCGCGAGCCGGGGGAGCACCAGCCGATGGACCGGATCGACGCCCATGACCTCCATGGCGTCGAGCTCGGAGCGGATGCGCCGAGAGCCGAGGTCGGCGGTCATGGCGGAGCCGCCGGCGCCGGCGATCAGGAGCGCGGTCGCCACGGGGGCGGCCTCGCGGACGACCGCGAGCACCATCGCGGCGCCGATGTGCGACTCGGCGCCGAGCTGGCGGGCGAGCGAGCCGACGTGCAGCGCGATGATCACGCCGAACGGGATCGAGATCAGCACGACGGGGAGGAAGGTGACCTTGGAGATGAACCAGCACTGCTGGATGAACTCCTGGAAGGGGAAGCCCTTCCGGATCGCCAGCGCGCCGTCGACGCCCATGGACGTCACGCCACCCAGCTGGGCGGCACCGCTCCTGACGCTCGGCACGTGCGCGCTCCTCTCCCGTGGGCTCCCTGGCGCGCTCACCGCGCGCACCCTAACCAACGACGCTGGGGGCGATCGGGTTCGTCGGCCTCCGTCGTTCGGCCACCGCCGTCTCACCGCGGATCCCGCTGCGTGACGGGCGCGGGTCGACGGGCCGGACGGTAGTCGGTCGGTCGTCGCCGGCCGCCGTCCGTCCGGGGGACACGCGGCGGATGGCCAGACCCCTCTTGACCGTGCGTCCTTCGCGCAGCACACTGCGGTCGCGCGCCGGGTGCGCGGCCCTCTCGCGGGGTCGCCCAGATCCCGCTCGGTCCCGAGGGGGGCCACGTGAGGGACCGGCGCGTGAGCCATGTTCCAGGAGGGGCGACGTTGGCGGACGACGGCGACAAGGACGACGACAAGGGCGACGGCGGCAAGGGGAAGGGCCGGCGCTCGACCGGCTCCCGCACCCTGGCCCGCGGCCTGGCGCTGCTGACCGCGCTCGGCGAGCACCAGGACGGCGCGACCGTCTCGGGCCTCGCCGAGGCGACCGGGCTCGACCGCGCCGTGCTGTACCGGCTCCTCGACACGCTCACGGGCGAGGGGTTCGTGACCCGTGACTCGGAGTCGCGGCGCTACCGGCTCGGGCTGTCGATGCTCGAGCTCGGCGTCCGGGCGGCGCAGGGCCTCGAGGTCCGCCGGCTGGCCGGCCCGCCGCTCCGTGCCCTGTCGGACGAGACCAACGAGACGGCCTGCCTCGCTGTCCGCGACCGCGACGACCTCGTCGTCGTCGAGGTCATCGAGCCGGGTGACCGCTTCGTCCAGGTCAACTACCGCATCGGCTTCCGGCACCCGCTCGGGACCTCGGCCCACGGCAAGGCGCTCCTCGCCTTCCTCCCGGAGGGACAGAAGGACGCCTCGCTGCAGGGTGTCCGCCAGCGCGGCGTCGCCTACACCCGCGACGAGCTCGAGCAGGGGGCGTCCGGGGTGGCCGCGCCCGTGTTCGACCACACGGGCAAGGCGGTCGCGGCGGTCGGGATCGTGGCCCCGACGGCGCGGCTCCCCGAGCCCGAGGCCATCGCGCTCCGCGTGCTCCGTTCGGCCCGCGAGATCTCCGAGCGGCTCGGCTGGCGGCCCCGCCGCGCCGGGTAGCCGCGCGTTCCCCGCATCGGTCCGTGCGAGGCGCGGATCGCTCGACCAGTATGGCGGGGGAACGCGGGTACCTGGGGAGGTCGCGATGCCGCAGTACGGACGGGGGACACACACGCGCCAGGCCCACGTGGCGCTCCCCGAGGGATCGGTCGAGGAGGAGTTCGGCCGCCGGGGCTTCTACGGCCGGGCGTCCCACCTCTACCGGCTGCGCCCGCCCACCGGCTGGACGGACATCTCCGGCCCGCTCCGGCCCCGCGCGTTCGACCTCAACGCCCTCCCGGAGCCAGGCGACGACCGCGGCCTGCCCGTCGACGTGCTCGTCAACGCCGACGCCCGTCTGGGCGTGTGGGCCCGTGAGACCGAGATGCCGTTCTTCTTCCGCGAGGGCGACGGCGACCTCACCCTCTTCGTCCATCGCGGGACCGGCACGGTCGAGACCGACTTCGGCCCGATCGCGTACCGCGGCGGGGACTACGTCGTGCTCCCCCGGGGGACGACCTTCCGCCTCGTCCCGGCCGACCCGACGTTCCTGTTCACCATCCACACCACCGCCGAGGTGGAGCCGCCCGACCGTGGGCTCCTCGGCCGCCACGCCCTGTGGGACGAGGCCGCCCTCCGCGTCCCCGAGGCCGACCCGCACGACGAGGCCGGGGACTTCGAGGTCCTCATCCGCCAGCAGGGCGAGCTCACCTCGGTGCGCTACCCGCACCATCCGCTCGACGTCATCGGGTGGAAGGGGGACCTCGTCGCGTTCGCGCTCAACGTCGCGGACCTGCGCCCGGTGAGCTCGTACAACTACCACCTGCCGCCGAGCGCCCACACGACGTTCACGGCCGGCCACGCGGTCATCTGCAGCTTCGTCCCGCGACCCCTCGAGACCGACCCCGCAGCGCTGAAGGTGCCCTTCTACCACCGCAACATCGACTACGACGAGGTCATCTTCTACCACCACGGGGACTTCTTCAGCCGGGCCGGGATCACCCCCGGGATGGTCACGTGGCACCCGCAGGGCATCCACCACGGACCGCACCCCAAGGCGGTCAAGAACGCCGGCGCGAAGGACTTCGCCGACGAGATCGCGGTCATGGTCGACTGCCGGCACCCGCTCGCCGCCACCCCCGCCGGCGATGCCGTCGAGATGCGTGAGTACTGGGCGTCCTGGATGGAGTGAGCCGGCAGGCAACTACGCTCGGTCCCGACGACCGGGAGGGACGGGTGGAGCAGGACGACAGGACGCTCGCGACCGTCGAGCTCCTCGGGGCGCTCACGTACGGGCAGCTCCGGGCGTTCGAGACGACCGCCCGCGCGGTCCGGCACGCGCCCGACGCGCGCGCGGCCGACCGCATCGCCGAGCACGCCGCCCGCGAGCACCAGAGCTACGCCCTCCTCCGGGACCGCCTGGTCGAGCTGACCGACCTCGGTGGCGCCGTGATGGATCGGCAGAAGCCGCTGTTCGACGTCTTCTTCGACCGCGCCCCGGTCGACGACTGGCTCGGGGCGTGCACGTTCTTCGGGACCGGGCTGCCGCTCGCCGCCGACTTCATCCGCGAGATGGCCCCGTCCCTCGACGAGCGGACGGCCGCGGTGGTCCTCGATGCGCTCGCCGACCGCGACGGGTTCGAGAGCTACGCGATCGACTGCATCCGCGAGGTCGTCGACGCGGAGCCGGAGCGCATGGCCGAGGTCAAGACGCACGTGGCGGACGTCCTCGGGCGCGCCCTGACCGGCTTCCAGGCCGCCGCCGGCGAGACCGACGCGCTCGCGGTCCTGCTCGACCCGGCGCCGGGTGAGGACGACCCCACGAAGCGCGTCGTCATGACCGTGCTCGCCGGCCACCGCCGGCGGATGCACGCGCTCGGCATCGAGGACCTCGAGTAGGCCCGACCGCGGGGTCAGGCCGGGCGGACGCGCTCGAGGTGGACGCCGTCCCAGGCGGGGTCGCGATCGGGGTGGTCCTCGCGGACGTGCCCGCCGCGTGACTCGGGGCGCAGGAGCGCGGCCGCAGCGACGAGGCGGGCGGCGACGAGGGCGTGCGAGAGCTCGACCGACGTCGCGTCCTCCCGCACGGGGCCGAGCTCGCCGACGAGCCCGTCGAGCGCCGCGAGCGTGGCACGCAGGGACGCCGCGGTGCGCGTCGGCCCGGCACCCCGCCACATCGCGTCGCGCAGTCGGTTCCGCAGGTCGGCGAGGGCCTCGCCGTCGGGGCCGTCGTCCGCCATCGGCGGCGGGGTGCCGAGGTCGCCGTGGGCGACCGTCGCGAGCTCGCGCCCGATCTCCTCGGCGGCACGGGCGCCCAGGACGAGCGCCTCGGTCAGGGAGTTGCCGGCCATGCGGTTCGCCCCGTGGACACCGGTGGACGCGACCTCGCCGGCGGCGAACAGGCCGGGGACGGACGTGCGGCCCTCGAGGTCGGTGCGGACGCCGCCGACCATGTAGTGCGCCGCCGGCGTGACCGGGACCCGCTCGGTCGCGAGGTCGAAGCCGTAGCCCCGGGCGCCGTGGAGCACGGTCGGGAACTCCTCCTCGAGCTGGTGCGCGGGGATGCCGGTCGCGTCGAGCCACGCGCCGCCGGGGGTGTCGAGGATCGCCTTGGCGACGACGTGGCGTGGTGCGAGCTCGGCGTCGGGGTGGCGGTCGACGAGGAACCGTCGCCCCTCGGCGTCGTGCAGGGTCGCGCCGGCCCCACGCAGCGCCTCGGTCAGGAGGAACCGCCAGGTGCCCGTGACCGCGAGGCCCGTGGGGTGGAACTGGACGAACTCGTTGTCGCGGACCGCCGCACCCGCGTGCCACGCGAGCGCGAGGCCGTCGCCGGTCGCGGTGTCCTGGTTGGTCGTCGCCGCGAACAGCCCGCCGCACCCGCCGGTCGCGAGGAGGACGGCGCGGGCCTCCAGCGCGACGAGTCCCTCCTCCGGGTGGAGGACCCAGAGCCCCGTCGCGCGGCCGCCGGCGTCGCGGCCCACGGACACGGCCGTCCCGGCGAGGCGGGTGACGAGCGGCGCGGCCGCCTCGCGCAGGACGCGCACCATCTCCGCGCCGGTGGCGTCGGCGGTGTGGACGGACCGTGCGACGGCCTGGCCGCCCTCGCGCGCGAGGTGGAGGTGGGCGGGGTCGGCGGAGCCGTCGTGGCCCTCCTCGCGGTCGAAGGCGGCCCCCCGGGCGAGGAGGTCGCGCGTCCGCGCCGGCGCCTCGGACGTGAGCACGCGGACCGCGGTGGGGTCGCAGAGGCCGTCGCCGGCGCGGATCGTGTCCTCGGCGTGGAGCGCCGGCGAGTCGTCGGGTCCGAGCGCGACCGCCATGCCGCCCTGCGCCCACGGGGAGGATCCGGACCGGCCCGGCGTGCCCTTGTCCACCATCACCACGTCGAGGCCCGGGGGCAGGCACGCCGCGGCGTAGAGGCCGGCCACGCCGGCGCCGACGATGGCGACGTCCGTGCGGTAGCGACCCGGTGCCCTCGGCACGGGCGATGCCGGCAGCACCATCAGGCGGCCGGCCCCGGCACCGCCCCCGCCTGGTCGGCGCGGGCCGTCGCCGCCTTGCGCTCGAGCAGCGCGTGGATCGTGAGCGAGTTGGTGACGATCTCGCCGAAGCCGACGGGGTCGGCGATGAGCCACGAGTGCCCGCCCTCGGTGATCACGTCGCCCGGGGCGCCGGCGGCGTCGCACATCGCGACGAACGCGGCCTCGGGGACGACGCGGTCCTGGTTGCCCCACAGGATCGACACCGGCAGGCCACGCTCGTGGAGGGCGGCCAGCTCGTCGCGGAGGTCCGCCGTCCGCGCGAGCCTGGCCGCGCGCACCAGGCTGCGCGGGTTCGCGACCGCGTTGGTGAGGAAGTCCCGCGCCACGACCGGGAGGACGCGGCGGTAGTCACGGCGGGCGAACTCGGTGGGGAGGCGCAGGCCCCAGTCCCACAGCGGCCGGTCGGAGAGCAGCCGCTCGCCGCGCCGGCCCTGCTTCCAGACCGAGCCCCCGATCGAGTTCACGAGGACGAGCGAGCGGACCCGCTCGGGGACGTGCGCCGCGGTCGCGGTGGCCACCCCACCGCCGAACGAGTGCCCGACGAGGAAGGCGGGCTCGTCGACGCCGGCGTGCTCGAGGAGGAGGTCGACCCAGCGGGCGAGCTTCTCCCAGGTGTACTCGCCGGGCAGCGGGTCGCTGCGTCCGAACCCCGGCAGCGCCGGCGCGATGACGCGGGCGCCGCGGGCGAGGAGCGGGAGCGTGCGGGCGTAGGCCCGCGAGGTCAGGCCCCAGCCGTGGATGAACACCACCGGTGGTCCGTCCCCGGCCTCGCCGTAGAAGGCCGCACGCCCGTCGAGCGTCGTGCGGTGCCAACGGAGGTCGTCCCGGGAGGGCTGAGGCACACAGGCTCCTGGGCGGGGGGTCACCCGCGGACGGGCGCCGTCCGAGCAGCACGCCCGGTCGGGGGCCAGTATAGGTCCGCAGGTCCGGGCGCATCGTGGACCGACCTGCGATGCTCCCGCCCCCGACCGGGAGCTGGGTGTGACGAGCGACGACGTCCGTGAGCCGCTGGGGTTCGTCGGCGGCACCGGACCCCTCGGACGCGGCCTCGCGGCGCGCTGGGCCCGGGCCGGGCACCCGGTGCACCTCGGGTCGCGTAGCGTCGAACGGGCCCAGGAGGCGGTCGACGACGTCCGCGAGCGGATCGGGGACGCCGGCGAGCTCACCGCGGCCACCAACGAGGACGCCGTGACCGCTGCCGAGATCGTGGTCGTGTCGGTGCCGTACGAGGCCCAGGCCGCGGCCCTCCCGCCCCTGCGGGACGCGATCGGGGACCGCATCGTCGTCAACGTCGTGAACCCGATGGTGTTCGACGACCACGGCCCGAGGGCCTTGCCTGTGCAGGCCGGCTCGGCCGCCGAGGAGTGCCAGGAGCTGCTCCCGGATGCCCGGGTCGTGAGCGCCTTCCACGACGTGTCCAGCCGGCGCCTCCTCCGCGTCGACGAGCCGCTCGTGACCCACGTGCTGGTCTGCGGCGACGACGACGAGGCGGTCCACCGCGTGCTCCACCTCGCCGGCCGCGTCGAGGGCATGTGGGGTGTGCGCTGCGGCCCGCTCCGCAACAGCGCCTACGTCGAGAACCTCACGCCGTTGATCCTCGCGATCAACCGCCGCTACGGCATCCAGGCGGGGATACTGATCGAGGGCGTCGGGACCGACCCCTCCCAGCTCCATCCCGCCCCGTGAGCCTGGCATCATCGGGGCCGGAGGCGGACGGCGAGGGGGGAGCGGTGGTCGGGATGGTCGAGATCGAGGAACCGGCGGACGAGCCGACGGCGGAGCCCGCGGGGCAGCCGGAGGACGAGCCGCTCGCCTACGAGATCGTCTTCGACTGCAAGGACAAGATGCTCGGCGCCCGCCTCGCGAACCGTCTCGAGGAGGTGCTGGGCCCGACCTACGACGTGCGCCGCAGCGAGGAGCCCACCGGGTGGGCCGTCGTCATCGAGTTCCCGTCGTCGCGTTCCGCCGACCGGTTCTTCGACAGCGACTTCTACCGACAGTTCTGCATCGAGGCGCGGCGCTCGTGCCGGAGCGCGGTCCTCGTCGTCCCGCTGGGTCCGACGGCTCCGGGCTGATCACCCGGCCGCGGCGGCCTCGCGGCGGACCTCGGCCCGGTAGCCCTCGTGGAGCGCCGCCGTCACGGGCCCCGGTCGGCCGTCCCCGACGGGCACGTCGTCGACGCGGACGAGCGGCATCACCTCACGCGTGGTCGCGGTCAGGAACGCCTCGTCCGCGCCCGTGAGCTCCGCCACCGCGAACGAGCGCTCCTCGACCTGCCGCCCCTGGGCGCGGGCCACCTCGAGGACGACCTCGCGCGTGACGCCGGCGAGGAGGCCGGCGCTCGCCGGCGGGGTCACGAGCACGCCGGCGAGGACCGCGAACACGTTCGAGCCCGACCCCTCCAGCACGGCGCCGTCGGCGTCGGTCAGGAGGGCCTCGTCCGCCCCGCGGGCGCGGGCGTGCTCCCGGGCGACGGTCGCCGCGAGGTAGCTCACCGCCTTGACATCGGGGAGCTCGCGGGCCCACGGCACCGACGTCGCGGTCACGCCGTCGCGGTGCACCCGTGGGTCGAGCGCGAGCGGGTGCGAGGTCACGACGACCGTCGGCCCACCGACGGGCCGGCCGGGGAAGGGCGCCTCGGGATCGAGCCGGCCCGGCGTGGCCGTGAGCCGGACGACCGAGTCCGCGCCGTCGTGCGCCGGGAGGTTCGCCTCGGCGGTGCGGCTGACGGCGCGTGCGAGCTCGTCGACATCGAGCTCGAAGCCCAGGAAGGAGGCACCGCGGACGGCGCGGGCGAGGTGGGCGTCCCGGCGGAACACGTGGCCGCCGTAGGCGCGGAACGTCTCGAACACGCCCTCTCCGAGGCGGAAGCCGCGGTCGTAGACCGAGACGCGGGCCTCGCCGGCGGGGACGAGGTCCCCGTCGATCCACACCTGCAGCACGGCGGTCTCCCGGGTCAGCGTGGGGCCGGCACCACCTCGGTGGCGGCGACGGCGCGGAGGAAGGCAGCGGCCTTGTCGAGGCTCTCCGCGTGCTCGGCCGCAGGGTCGGAGTCGGCCACCACGCCACCGCCGGCACCGTAGTCCACGGTCCCGTCGCGGTGGAGGGTGGCGGTGCGGATCGCGACCGACGCCGACGCCGCGCCGGCCGCGAGGAACCCGATCGCGCCGCAGTAGACGCCGCGGCGAACGGGCTCGAGCTCGTCGATGATCCGCATCGCCATCACCTTCGGGGTGCCCGTGACCGACCCGCACGGGAAGGTCGCCCGCAGGAGCTCGCCGTAGCCGACGTCGGGACGCAGCGTCCCCTCGACGGTCGAGACGAGGTGCCACACCGTCGGGTGGCCCTCGAGCTCCAGCAGCCGCGGGACGTGGACGCTCCCCGGTTCGCACACGCGCCCGAGGTCGTTGCGCTCCATGTCCACCACCATGACGTTCTCGGCGTGGTCCTTCTCGGAGGCGACGAGCTCCTCGCGGAGGCGCTCGTCCTCGGCCGCGTCCCCGCCCCGGGGGCGGGTGCCCTTGATGGGCCGGGTCCGCACCGAGCGGCCGTCGACGAGGAGGAACGTCTCCGGCGAGATGGAGGCGACCTGGGGGCCCACCGTGCCGACGACGGCGCCGAAGGCCGCGCCCGACCGCGACCGCAGCGCGCGGTAGAGGTCGTGGACGTCGCCGTCCCACCGAGCGGTGAGCCGCTGGCTGAGGTTGACCTGGAACGTGTCGCCGGCGGCGATCCGTCCGAGGACCTCCTCGACCGCCCGGAGGTAGGCGTCGCGGGGGAGGCTCGTGCGCACGGGGGAGGGCGGGGCGGGGTGGGGCCGGGGATCCGACGCCGGCGCCGCCGCCAGGACGGCCGCGACGTCGAGCGCGTCGGGCCCGGGACCCTCCGGGCCGACGAGGAGCGCGGTCTCCTCGCGGTGGTCGACCGCGACGATCCGCCGACAGACGGCGAGGTCGACGTCCGGGACCTCGCGGTCCCGTCGGGCGTGCGTGGGCAGGCGCTCCACCCGCCGCGCCAGGTCGTAGGCGAGCACGCCGACGAGGCCCCCCGACAGCGGCGGCAGCCCCGGCGCACGGGGCGCGTCCGGGGTCCACCCCCAGCGCTCACACACGGCGCCGATCGCGGCGAAGGGATCGGAGCCGAGATCCTCGACGGTGCCGTCGTCGAGGCGGAGCGCGGTGCGGTCGCCGTCGTCGGTCAGCGTCCCCTCGACGATCGCCACGTACGACCAGCGGCCCGCGTGCGGCGCGTCGGGGACGGTCTCCAGGACCTGGACGCGTGCCACGGCCCGGAGCGCCTCGGCGACGGCGTCGACGTCGATCCTGCCGTCGTCGCGACGCGGGAGGCGGTCGAGCGGCGAGGCGAGAGGCGGACGCACGGGGGCGTCAGGCGGTGGAGGGGACCGAGTACTTGCGGCGGAACTCGTCCATCTCGAGCGACGCCATGTCGTCCTCGAGCTGCTCCTGGAACTCCTCGGCCTGCTGCTGGTCCGAGAACGTCTGGGCCCAGACGAGCGAGCCCGACGCGGCGACCTGCAGCTGGACGTCGTACATGACGCCGCCGTCGTACCCGCCGCGCGTGCGGGTCAGCACGCGGAAGTCCTGTCGCGGGGTGCGCGGGGCAGCCTCGGTCACGTGGTCCTCGTCGTCTGCGGGGGGCTCGTCGTCGGGAGGGTGGCGACGAGCAGCCGGGCCGGCCGACCATGGCGATGCGTCGTTGCAGCGTCATCGGAGCTCGTCCTCGGCGGGGAGCTCCTCGGCAGACCTGCCGGCCGACCTCGGGGTCGTCCCCCAGCGGCGCGGGGGACGGTCCACGATGTCCGGTGGGCCGGGCTCGGGCGCGGCGACGGTACTCGACGGCGGGGGGTGCCGCAACGCGGTCCACCACCGTCCGACGGGCCTCGAGGAGCCCCGGATCGACCCATCGCTACCCTCGCCGGCGACCGCTGCCGAGCCCCTCAGGAACCCGCCCGTGCCACCGTCCCTGACCGACGAGCTGGGCGCGGAGGTCCCACTCCCGGACGTCCCGACGCGGATCGTCTCGCTGGTGCCGAGCCTGTCCGAGACGCTGTGGTGGCTGCGCGTGTCGGACCGCGTCGTGGGGCTGACCGACTACTGCACGGCGCCGCCCCACGGCTTCCCGGCCGCGCGGAGGATCCGTGGCACGAAGAACCCGGACACGGCCGCGATCGTCGCCCTGGAGCCGGACCTGGTGATCGCCAACCAGGAGGAGAACCGGCGGGTCGACGTCGAGCGGCTCCGCGCGGCCGGCGTGCCCGTCTACGTGACCGCCCCGGCGACCGTCCCCGACGCCGCGCGCACCCTCGCGACGATCGGCGGGCTCGTCGGTGCGGAGCAGGCCGGGGCGGGCTTGGCGCAGTCGATCGAGCGCGCCCTCGACCAGGTGGTGTCGGCGGGACGTCCCGAGCCGCTCGCGACGTTCTGCCCCATCTGGCGCGATCCGTGGATGGCCACCGGGCGGGACACCTACGCGGCGGACCTGTTGTCGTGGACGGGCTTCGCCGTCCTGCCGGTCGTCGAGGGCGAGCGCTACCCCGAGGTGGACCTCGCGGCGGTCGAGGAGCTGGATCCGGACGTCGTGCTGCTGCCCGACGAGCCGTACGCCTTCGGTCGCGGGGATCGGTCCGTGTTCTCGGGCTGGCGGGCGCGGACGCGGCTCGTCGACGGCACCCAGCTCACCTGGTACGGCCCGCGCACCCCCTACGCGCTGGCCGAGTTCGGGCGCCGGAGCCGTGAGCTCCGGCGCCGCCTCGCCCGGCGCGGCTGAGGCTCAGCCGTAGGTGTGCTCCGCCGCGGGGTACTCGCCGTCGGAGACCTCGTGCAGGTACGTCTTCACGGCGTTCGCGATCTCGCCGCGCAGGTCGGCGTACTGCTTGACGAAGCGGGGGAGCCGTCCGGTCGTCAGCCCGAGCATGTCGTGCCACACGAGCACCTGCCCGTCGGTGGCGGGCCCCGCGCCGATGCCGATCGTCGGGATGGAGAGCGCCTCGGTGACGCGGCGGCCGACCTCGGAGGGGACGGCCTCGAGGACGACGCTGAACGCGCCGGCCTCCTCGATCGCCTTCGCATCGGTGAGGAGCTGCTCCGCCGCCGCCTCGCTCTGGCCCTGGACGCGGTAGCCGCCGAGGGTGTTCACGGACTGCGGGGTGAGGCCGAGGTGGCCCATGACCGGGATGCCCGCGTCGGTGAGGTGGCGCACCACCTCGACCATGCGGGCGCCGCCCTCGAGCTTCACCGCGTTGGCGCCGGCCTCCTTGAGGAACCGGGTCGCCGTCGCCAGGGCCTGCTGCGGCCCCTCCTGGTAGCTCCCGAACGGGAGGTCGCCGACGACGAGGCTGTGCGGCGCGCCACGCACGACCGCGCGCGTGTGGTGGAGCATCTCGTCGACGGTCACGGGGACGGTCGAGTCGTAACCGAGCACGACCATCCCGAGGCTGTCGCCGACGAGGATCAGGGGGATGCCGGCCTCGTCGAGGATCTGCGCCGACAGGTAGTCGTAGGCGGTGAGCATGACGAGCTTCTCGCCCTGCTCCTTGGCCCGCTGCACGTCGTGGATCGTGACGGGGCGGGCGTGGCCGGACGCGCCGGCGGGGGATGCGGTGGTCGACACCGTGGGCTCCTTCACCTGCCGGCCCACGAGGGGTCCAGCGGTCGAGTACGGAGGACAACGCCATCGTCGCAGGAGTTCTTCCCCGACGCGAGTCGGCCGTCCTGGTCGGCAGCCCGGGCGCGGGGAACGTGCGCTGGGTGCAAGGAGGGGAGGAACGGACAGGTCGGGCCTGGAACCCCGGGGGCACACCCCCGTACGTGGCCTCGGTCGGCTGTCGTCGTCGCCTGGTCACGCGAGACCCTCAGACAAGGACGTCCCTGTGCGAAGCCGACTCGCGGTCCTGTTCGCCGTGCTCCTGATGATCCCGCTCGTCGCCATGCCGATGGCAGCCACCGCCGCGCCGGGGGACGCCTACGACGGCCCCTACTTCGGCGACGGCAACCTGCCGCCCGGCTGCATCCGGGACATGGCGCGGAGCAACCCCGCCAACGAGTGCTACCACATGCGGACCGGGCTCAACGCGCTCGATTCACCCCAGATCGACGTCCTCGTGGTCGCGCCCGTGTCCCCGACGGCGGAACGCGACATGCGGATCATGCGCCAGTCCATCGAGATGTGGGAAGGCGGCATCGACTACCTCGCCAGCCAGATGGACCTGCCGTGGCTCGAGGAGGGCGTGGACTTCCACGTGATGATGCAGGCCATCGATCCGGCCACGGGGGAGATGGGCGAGTTCACGACCTATCCCGCGTGGGACCCCGAGATCGTCGTCATCGCGACCAACCCCGTCGGCGGCATCGGGATCGGCGTCGACCCCCAGTGGTTCGCCACGCTGATCTGGCCGAGCGTGCCGGCCGGCGGCGAGGGGGCGTGCCACACCGTCGACAACCCGCTCGACTTCGACGCCTGGGACTCGCTGCCCGGGTTCGACAACCACCACGACCGCAGCGGGACCTACGTCGAGGACTGCGATGGCGCAGGCGGCAACGTGTGCTTCGCGGTCAACGGCGCCATCGACCCCGACCCGAACCACGTCGACTTCTTCCAGCTCTTCGACCTGGTCTCGCACGAGGTCGGCCACTGCCTCACGCTCGGCCACGTCGGCGACGGCGCCGAGGGCGACTGGGGCGCTGTGCCCTACAACGACATCATGGCGTACGACGAGGCTCCGCACGGTCTGGCCAAGTGCGTGTCCACGCTCGACGTCGAGACGTTCGCGACGCGCATGAGCGCCTACCTCGACGTCAACGGTGACGGCACGCCTGGCGACCCGGCCCCGGTCGAGGACGGTGGCGACCGTCTCACGGTGAACGACGTGCCGGGTGACGGACGCAACCCGTTCCAGGTGCAGCACCCGCGCGACCACCGGTACGCCTCGAGCACCGGTTCGCCGTACGACTGCCCCCAGCCGGACGTCGGCCTGTTCCCGGGCGAACCGGTCGACTGGACGCCCGACCCGGTGACGACGTCCGAGCCACGGATGACGGTCACCGACTCGTCGGCGACCTCGGCCGACAGCTACCGCGTCGCAGGCATCGTCGAGCACGTGTCGCTGACGAACCCACCGACCGTCGGCAGCACGACCGTCGTGGACGACCCCGACGACGCCACGACACCGATGAGCGAGATCACCCAGGTCGACGTCGAGGTCACCGACACCGACGTCATCGGGACGCTGCACATCGCCGACCTCTGGCCCGAGGAGGCGCAGGCCAGCGGCGTCAGCTACAGCCTGGTCGTCGACGGCCGGCAGTTCGACAGCTACCTGCCGGCCCAGAGCGACGCCGTGCGCACCTACGACACCGTGGGCCGCACGGAGGTCGTCGACGGGTCGAGCTGGGACGCCGACGCCGACACGGTGACGTTCACGCTGCCGCGCGCGTACCTCGCCGAGGCGGGGATCGAGGCCCCGTACGACGTCGTGAGCCAGACCAACGTCACCTACACCGGTGCGCGTGAGGCGTGGCGCCTGCTGCGCGTCGCGCAGTGGATCGACGACCGCGCCCCGAACCCGGACACGCCGGTCGTGATCGACGCGCCGGGCGCCGGGGTCGCCACGGTACCCACCGCCCTCGCGCAGCAGCTCACGCAGACGCGCAGGCACGAGGGCACCTACTACGCCGACGAGAGCAGCCTCGGGGCCGTCGAGCTCTGGGAGCAGGACCGGTACACCGAAGAACTGATCGGCGTCAACGACGTCGCCATCACCCTCACCTGGGAGGACGGAACGGTGCGGTCCGACCTGGACCTGTACGTCACGGGGGCGGCCGACAGCGGCCAGCGGGGCGCGACGGTCAGCAACCCCGAGACCGTCAGCTTCGCCGACGTCACCGGCACGCTCGACCTGCACGTCGATCCCTACTTCGTGGGTCAGCCGCTCGGGCTCTCGTACACGCTGACGCTCCAGATCACCTGCAAGGCCGATTGCCCGCCGGACACCACCGACAGCGACGGCGACGAGGTGCCCGACAGCGACGACGCCTGCCCGACCAACGCCGGGACGCAGACGGACGGCTGCCCGCCGCCGAGCGGCACGGTGGCGCTGTACGTCGACGACGCGCTGGTGGCGAGCCAGGACGTGGCCACGTACGACGGCCCCGCTGCCTTCGACCTCACGGCGACCGGGCTCACCGGCACGCACACGCTGCGGGTCGACTGGGTCGAGGACGGCGAGGTGATCGCCTCCGAGACGCTGACGGTCGAGAGCGACGCGGACGGCGACGGTGTGCCGGACTCGCAGGACGTGTGCCCGGGCCACGACGACACCGTCGACGGCGACGGTGACGGCGTGCCCGACGGCTGCGACGCCGGCGAGCCGGCGGACGACCGCGACGGTGACGGTGTCGGCGACGACGTCGACAACTGCGGCAAGGCCCACAACCCCGACCAGGCCGACATGGACGACGACGGCGAGGGCGACGCCTGCGACAACGACATCGACGGCGACGGCCACCACAACAAGAAGGAGGAGGCGCACGGGTCCGACCCCCGGGACCCGGAGTCGACGCCCGCCAAGGGCGGAGGCGCCTGACGCGCGTCGTCCCGCGACCGGAGCCCGGGGCAGCCGCCCCGGGCTCCGTCGTTCCGTCCGGACGGGTCAGCCGCGCCAGCCGTTCGTGATGGGGACACGGCGCTCCTTGCCGAAGGCGCGCTCGGTGATCTTCGGACCGGGTGCGCCCTGGCGGCGCTTGAACTCGGCGCGGTCGATGAGGCGGATGACCTCGCGGACGACCTCGGGGTCGTGGCCGCGGCCGACGATCGACCGGATCCCGCAGTCGCCGGCGACGTAGGCCTCGATGATGTCGTCGAGGGTGTCGTAGTCGGGGAGCGAGTCCTCGTCGACCTGCCCGGGCTTGAGCTCGGCCGACGGGGGCTTCGTGATCGTGCCCTCGGGGATCGCCGCACCGCGGGTGTTGCGGAAGCGGGACAGCTCGTAGACGACCGTCTTGGGCACGTCCTTCAGCACCGCGAAGCCGCCCGCCATGTCGCCGTAGAGCGTCGCGTAGCCGACGGCGATCTCGGACTTGTTCCCGGTCGTGAGGAGGATCGAGCCGAACTTGTTCGACAGCGCCATGAGGATGACGCCGCGGATGCGGGCCTGGATGTTCTCCTCGGTGACGTCCTCCTCACGGCCCTCGAAGGCCTCGGCGAGCATCGCCTCGAACGCCTCCATGGCCTCGGTGATGCGGATGACCCGGTACGGCATGCCCAGGTTCCCGGCGAGCAACTCGGCATCGGACAGCGAGTGGTCGGAGGAGTAGGGCGACGGCATCGCGATGCCGGTGACGTTCTCGCCGCCGAGCGCGTCCGCGGCGATGACGGCGGTGAGCGCCGAGTCGATGCCGCCGGAGAGCCCGAGCACGGCGGTGCGGAAGCCGTTGCGGTGGCAGTAGTCGCGGGTCGCCAGCACGAGCGCCTCGTAGATCTCCTCGAGCTCGTCGAGGCGCGGCTCGTCCTCGTGGGGCGGGAGCTCCGGGCGCTCGCCGGTGAAGCCGGGGAGGTCGGCGGCCGGCACCTCGGCCTCGTCGATGTCGACGTCGACGATCACGAGGTCGGGGCGGAACTGGGCGGCACGTGCGGCGGCGCTGCCGTCGGGGCGCGCGAGGACGGAGTCGCCGTCGAACACGACGTCGTCGTGGCCGCCGACCTGGTTGACCCACGCGATCCACACCCCGTCCTCGCTCGCGTGGTGCTCGATCCAGCGCATCCGCTCGGCGCGCTTGCCACGGTGGTACGGCGAGGCGTTCGGGCTCACGATGAGCTTGGCGCCCGTCGCGGCCGACTGCGCGAACGCACCCCCTTCGGTCCAGAGGTCCTCGCAGATGGTCACGCCCACCGGGACGCCGCGGACGCGCACCGTCAGCGGGATGTCGTCGGCGACGAAGTACCGGGCCTCGTCGAACACGCCGTAGTTCGGGAGGCGCCACTTGTTGTAGGTCCCGACCACGCGCCCGTCGGCGATGACCGCAGCGGAGTTGCGGAGGTCACGCGCCGACACCGTCTCGTCGAGCCCGCCCATGTCCGGTCCCGGGATCGCCGTCCCGACGTAGCCGACGACCGCGACGGTGCCGGCCGGTCCCTCGTCGCGGAGTCGGTGCAGCCCGTCGATGTTGGCCTGGATGAACTCGGGCTTCAGGAGCAGGTCCTCCGGCGGGTAGCCCGTGATCGCGAGCTCCGTGAACACGACGAGGTCGGCCCCCGCGTCGGCAGCGCGCCGCCACGCGTCGAGGATCAGCTCGACGTTGCCGTCGATGTCCCCCACCGCCGGGGAGATCTGTCCCATCGCTACTCGCAGCACGTCGTCCTCCTGTCCCGACAACCGTCGGCGCGAACCTAGGCGGGCGTCCGCGAGGGCGGCCGGGGCGTGGCGCGTACGACCGACCGACCTCGGAGACGGCCCGGGGGCATTTCACACCGGCGAAACAGAAGGGAAACGGTCGAGGAACAGCGGCGGCGCAACCTCCGGACAGCTCGAGAGACACCGACACCGACACACGAGGTCCGACGTGAAGAGGATGGGGAAGGTGGCCATCGCCACCGCCGGCGTGTGGCTGCTCGCCGCAGGGCCGGCAGCTGCACAGGAGATCACGACCGAGCAGTTCGACGAGCTCGTGTACGCGCTCGACACCGTGTGGGTTGCGATCGCGGCCGCGCTCGTGCTGCTCATGCACCTCGGCTTCGGCATGCTCGAGGCCGGGCTCACCCGCGCGAAGAACTCGGCGAACATCGTGGCCAAGAACATGGTCACGGTCGCCATCGGTGGCGCTGCGTACTGGGCGGTCGGGGCGGCGCTCGCCTACGGCTCCTCGGTGGGCGGCGTCTTCGGCACGACCGGATGGTTCGACCCCGCCCAGGTGCTCGGTGACGGCACCCAGGGCGTGTTCCAGCTCGTCTTCGCCGCGACGGCCGCGACCATCGTGTCCGGTGCGGTCGCCGAGCGCATCGAGTTCAAGGCCTACATCGTCGTCGCGGCGGCGCTGACGGCGATCATCTACCCGATCGTCTCCCACTGGCAGTGGGGCGGCGGCTGGCTGTCCCAGCTCGGCTTCCACGACTTCGCGGGCTCCACGCTCGTGCACCTGACCGGAGGGACGGCGGCGCTCGTCGGGGCCGCCATCCTCGGGCCGCGCATCGGCAAGTACGCCGAGGACGGCACGCCCCGCGGGATCCCGGGGCACTCGATCCCGCTCGCGATCTTCGGCGCGCTGGTGCTGTTCTTCGGCTGGTTCGGCTTCAACGGTGGCTCGACCCTGGCCGCCTTCGGCCAGGCCGAGACCATCGGCACCGTGCTGATGAACACGACCATCGCCGGCTCGTTCGGGGCGCTGGCGGCGGCCGCCGTCAACTGGGCGACGGCTGGCAAGCCCGACCCCGCGATGATCGGCAACGGGGCGCTCGCCGGCCTCGTCGGCATCACGGCCGGCCCGGACCTCGCCACCCAGTGGTGGGCGTTCATCGTGGGTGTCGTCTGCGGGGCGGTCGTCGTGTTCGCGGTCAGCTTCTTCGACCGCATCCGGATCGACGACCCGGTCGGCGCGACCTCCGTCCACCTCGTGTGCGGCGCCATCGGCACCCTCTTCGTCGGCGTGTACTCGCCGGACGTCACGATCGGTGCCCAGGCCGTCGGCGCGGTGTCGGTCTTCGCCTTCGTGGCGGGAGCGTCCGCCGTGGTCTTCCTCGCGGTCCGGGCGACGATGGGCCTGCGCGTCCCGGCGGAGTACGAGATCGAGGGGCTCGACCTGCACGAGCACGGGGTGGCCGGCCTCCCGGGCTTCGGGACGGGTGGCCGTGCGCCGGCCCCGACCTACGGGTTCGCCGCGGCGCCGGCCGCGGCGCCGGCCGCGGCACCGGCGGCGGCCCGACCCTCCGAGGGCTGACGCACGCACGTCGGGAACCCCCGCCCCTGCGACCGCGAGGTCCCGGGGGCGGCGGGGTCTCGGCCACTACGATGGCCGGCCCGCGACCGACCGAGGCAGGAGCGCGTGTGGACAAGCAGCAGGAGTACGTGCTCCGCACCGTCGAGGAGCGCGACATCCGCTTCATCCGGCTGTGGTTCACCGACGTGCTCGGGTTCCTCAAGTCCGTCGCGATCACGGCCACCGAGCTCGAGAACGCGTTCTCGGAGGGCATCGGCTTCGACGGCTCCTCGATCGACGGGTTCGCCCGCGTGCAGGAGGCCGACATGGTCGCCATCCCGGACGCGTCGACCTTCCAGGTGCTGCCCTGGCGACCGGAGTCCCAGGGCGTCGCGCGGATGTTCTGCGACATCCTCACGCCCGACGGCGAGCCGTTCGCGGCCGATCCGCGGCAGGTGCTGAAGCGCAACCTCAAACGCGCCGCCGACCTCGGCTTCACGTTCTACATCCACCCGGAGATGGAGTTCTTCCTCTTCGAGAACGCGCAGTCGACGGTGCCGCTCGACAACGGCTCGTACTTCGACATGACGCCGCTCGACATCCAGCAGGACTTCCGCCGCCAGGCGATCAACACGCTCGAGAAGATGGGCATCAGCGTCGAGTACAGCCACCACGAGGTGGCGCCGTCGCAGCACGAGATCGACCTCCGCTACGCGGACGCGCTCACGATGGCCGACAACATCATGACGTTCCGGCTGGTGG
>JAHWKB010000410.1 GCA_019348115.1 Actinomycetota bacterium
CGCTGGCGCCGCCGACGGGGCGGCGGTGTGCGCGGTCGTGAAGGCCGACGGCTACGGGCACGGGGCGGTGCCGGTCGCCCGGGCCGCCCTCGACGCCGGCGCGTCCTGGCTCGCGGTGGCGCTCGTCGAGGAGGGCGAGGAGCTCCGCGACGCCGGCATCGACGCCCCGATCCTGGTCCTGACCGAGCCGCCGTCCGCCGCCGTCCCCCGCCTGCTGGCCGCGCGCCTGACCCCGGCCGTCTACACGACGGCGTTCGGGCACGCGCTGGACGCCGCCGGCCGCGAGCGGGACGAGCCGGTCGCCGTGCACGTGAAGGCCGACACCGGGATGGGGCGCGTCGGGGTCCCGCCCCACGACTGGGACGCGTTCCTCGCCGAGGCCGCGACCTGGGGGGGCGTCCGCATCGAGGCGCTGTGGTCGCACATGGCCCGCGCCGACGAGCCGGCGGCCTCGACGACCGACGAGCAGCAGGACCGCTTCGACGCCTTCGTCGCCCTCGCCGGCGAGCACGGCATCGAGCCTCGACTCACCCACACGGCGAACTCCGCATCGACGCTCGTCCAGCCGCGTGCCCGGCGCGACCTCGTGCGGGTGGGGATCGCGATGTACGGCCTCAGCCCGTCGTCGGAGGTGACGGCGGACGGCCACGGGCTCACGCCGGCGATGCGGTTCGTCACCGAGGTCGGCTTCGCGAAGCGGATCAGCGCGGGCACCCCGGTCTCGTACGGGCACACGTGGTCGGCCCCGGCGGACGGGTGGCTGGCGAGCCTCCCGGTGGGGTACGCCGACGGGGTGCCCCGGTTGCTGTCGAACCGCGGCGAGGTCGTCCTCGGTGGTGTCCGCCGACCGATCGCGGGCAACGTCTGCATGGACCAGACCCTCGTGTGGTGCGGCGACGACGAGCCGCACGCTGGCGACGAGGTCGTGCTGCTCGGTCGGCAGGGGGACGTGCGCGTCACCGCCGACGAATGGGCGGCCTGGGCCGGCACCATCACCTACGAGATCGCGACCAGCGTCACCCGACGCGTCCCGCGCATCCACCGCTGAGGAGCGCCCCCTTGGGTCGAGCCACGAACGCCGCGCTGTGGAGCGCCGCCCTCGCCGGCGGCGCCGTCGCCGGCTACCTCGCCGAGCGCTCGGTCCTTCGGCCCCGCCTGGCGGCGCCGAACCCGCCGGGCCCGCCCCTCGGGTCGATCGCCGGCGAGGTGCGCGAGATCCGTGGTCCGGACGGCATGCGCGTCACCGTCGAGAGCTACGGTCCCGAGGGCGCGCCCCAGATCGTGCTGTCCCACGGGTGGACGTGCACCGGGCGGGTCTGGCACGAGCAGGTCGTCGGTCTCGCCGACCGCTTCCGCCTGGTGACCTACGACCAGCCCGGTCACGGCCGCACCTCGGATCCCCGCTCCAAGCGCTACGACATCGACGTCTTCGGGGACACGCTCGGCGCGGTCATCGAGCAGGCGACGGCGCCCGGGCCACTCGTCCTGGCCGGGCACTCCCTCGGTGGCATGACGGTCCTCAACTGTCTCCGCCGGGGCGGCGACGCGGGCAGGGCGCGCGGGGTGGTGCTGCTGTCGACGACGTCCCGCGCCGCGGCCGACGACGTCCGGCTGGGGTTCGGCATCCACTCGGTGGCGCGCCTCGAGCGGCTGATCACGCGCGCCGTCTCGCTCGTGAAGCCGGGGTCGGCGAGCTACCTCGCCGACCGCTTCTACCGCTCGTCGAGCGACCTCTCGTTCCTGCTCACGAAGACGTTCGGTCTCGCGCCGGACGCCGACCCGCGCTACGTCGACTTCACCGAGCAGCTCGTGCTCGACTCGGACCTCGACATGGTCACCGCGGTGATGGCGCCCATCCTGACCCTCGACGAGGACGAGGCCCTCGCCTGCGTCACCGTGCCGACCAAGGTGGTCGTCGGGACGGCCGACAAGCTCACCCCCCTCGGGCTCTCGCAGCGGATGTGCGAGCGCTGTCCCCACGCCGAGCTCGTCGCCCTGCCGGGCGTCGGGCACATGACGCCGCTGGAGGCGCACGGGACCGTGAACGCCATCCTCCACGCCATGGCGTCCGGGG
>JAHWKB010000138.1 GCA_019348115.1 Actinomycetota bacterium
GCGCCGTCGGCCTGTCCGCCGCCGCCGGCGCGTCGGCGTGGATCGAGTACCAGCTCCTGCGGCGCACCCTGTCCCGGCGGCTCGATCGCGACGTCCGCGCCGGGGGCGGCGAGCTGCCGCGCATCCTCACCGCGGCCGCCGTGGCCGGCGTCGTCGCCGTCGGGGCGCGGTTCATCGTCGCCGGCTGGCACCCCCTCCCGGGCGCTGCGGTCGCGCTGCCGTTGACCGGCGCCGCGTACCTGACGACGGCCGCGGGCCTCGGCGTCGGCGAGGCGCAGGCGATGGTCCGGACGGTGCGCCGGCGGATCGGCCGCTAGGCCGCGGCGTCGCGTCCGCCGTCAGGCCGTGGCCCCGTGCAGCGCGGTGAGGACGGCGCGGACCGTGCGCCGCGGGTCGTCGCCGACGACCACGACGCGGGCCACGAGGTGGTCGAGGCCGGCGTCGTCGTAGGCCGCGAGCGCGTCCGCGGGATCGTCGTCCGGGGTGCCGTACCACCCGAGCGAAGCCAGCACGTCGTCGTCGAGCGCGTCCGGGACGGCGTCCTTCCCGCCCTCCTTGTAGGCCGCCTTCACCGCCCCGACGGCGTCGCCGAAGCCCTGCCGCTCGAAGTGGCTCGCGTAGGCGGGGAGGGCGGCGTACTGGCCGACCTCCTGCGCGAGCGCCCGCCGGGCGGCGTCGCGGTCGGCGTCCACCGCGACCCGCACGTAGGTGGCGACCGGTACCTCGACCTCGTCCCGGCCCGCGTCCCGCGCCGCCCCGCGGACCCGGTCGCCGGCGCGCCGGACCTCGTCGGGGGACGACCAGTTGAGGAGCACGCCGTCGGCCCGCTCCCCCGCCAGGGACAGCATCCTCGGCCCCATGGCCGCGAGGTAGACGGGGGTCCGCGCCGGCGTCGGCGTGATCCCGAGCCGGAAGTGCCGGGAGCGGACGACCTCGCCCTCGACGTCCGCCTGCTCCCCCTCCCCCAGGGTCCGCAGCACCTCCAGGGTCTCGCGCGCCGCGGTGAGGGGCTTGCGGTAGTCGGCACCGTGCCACGGGCCCATCGTCCCGGGGTGGCTGACCCCGAGGCCGAGGAGGAAGCGACCGTCGGAGGCCTCCTGCAGGGTCGCGGCGGCCATCGCCAACTGCGCCGCGGACCGCGTCCACAGGGGCACCACGCCCACGCCGACCTCGAGCGCCTCGGTCGCGTCCGCCCACGCCTGGCAGACGAGGAGCGAGTCGCGGCCGCGCGCCTCGTTGGTCCACAGGGAGGCGAACCCGGCGTCCTCCACCTCGCGGGCCAGCTCGCGCTGGGCCGCGATGGTCAGATCCTCGCTGACGCCGATGCCGATGCGCACGGGCTACTCCTCGTCGTGATGGTGCTCGTCGCCCGGGGAGGGCGCGTCAGCGTCGTAGTGGGTCAGCGAGACCGGGTCGAGGACCGCGAGGAGGGCCTCCTGGAGGAAGGCGAGGTGGTCCATCAGCGCCAGCGTCCCCAGCACCGGGTCGTCCTCGTCGAGCCGCTCGCGGTCGAGCCGCTCGATGCCGGCGGTGGCGCCGAGGGCGAGTCGGAGGTCGTTCAGCACGCCGAGCACGAGGACCGGCTCGTCGTCGACGAGCTCGACGCGGACGCGGCTCCGGACCGGCCGGGCACGGTCGAGGACGTCGACCAGGGCGTCGAGCCCGGCGAGGCGCGAGGTCAGGAGCTCGTCGCGGATGAACCCGCGGAGCTCGGCGTCGGCCTCGTCGTCGCCCACGACCGTCCGCGGGTGGAAGCGCCGGACGGCCGGGTCGTCGGGGTCGTCGGTGACGAGCAGCGTGCGGAGGTCGTCGCGGAGCTCACGCAGGAGCGGCGGCTCCCAGGGCTCCATCGACCAGCGCACGCCCTGTCGCGACCGCTCGAAGACCGGCATCAGGAGGAGCGCTCCATCGTCGCCTGCAGGCCGTAGCCGTGGAGCTGCTGGACGTACATCTCGGCCTGCTCACGCGGCTCCGAGGCCACCAGCGCCTTGCCCTTCTGGTGCACCTCGAGCATGAGCTTGCGCGCCACCGGCTCGGGGTAGGAGAACACCCGCCGGAACACGAACACGACGTACGACATGAGGTTGACGGGGTCGTCCCACACGATCACGTCCCAGGGACGGTCGGGATCGATCCGGGTCTCGGTGTCGGTCCCGGCGTCGCGGACGGGAGTCGCGGTGGGCATCGCGGCGTTCGCGTCCGGGAGGACGGTCAGCGGCGGCGGCGGCGGTTCTGCCGGCGCTGGCGCTCGCGCTCCTCGAGGGTGTCCCACGACGGCGGGTTCGCCATCGTCCGCCCCACGGGGTTGTCGGCCGGGGCCTTCTTGGTGACCGTGACGGACGCGGCGTGGTTGCGCCCCTTGTCGGTCTCGACCGGCTCGTACTCGACCTCGTCGCCGGAGTGCAGCACGCCGCCCTCGACCGCGTCGGCGGTGACGTAGAGCTCGTTGCCGTCCTCGGCGGTGATGAAGCCGAACTTGCGGTCGCTGTTGAAGACCTTGACGCGGCCGGTGGGCATACCTGGGTCCTTCGTGTTCCGGGGGCACGTCGGTGTCGGGACGGGCCGGGAGGCTGGGGTCGGGTCGACGGCACGTGGCGGGACGCCACGGGTGACCCGGGGAGGGGTGGAGGGTAGCGGACCGCGCCTCCTCCAGCGCATCCTCAACCGTTCGCCGCGGCCCACGCCCGGGCGGCGTCGAGCACCTCGTCGAACTCCCCGTCCACGAGCGCGACGACGGGGGTGCGGTCGTCGAGCCGTCCCTGGGGACGGTGGAACCAGCGTCCGGCCGCGTCGTCCTCGACCCAGCCCTGCAGGACCCGCAGGGTGTCGAGGGCGACCTCGACGGGGTCGCCGGCGAGGTCGTCGCGCGCCCCGACCAGGGCCTCGACGGCCTCGTTGCCGAGGATGGCGCGGAGCTCCTCCTCGTCGTCGAGCGGGTCGTCGCGGTACATCGGGTCCCTCCGGTCGTCAGGCGGACCGCTTGAGCTCGGCGTGCTCGCGCTCGCACTCCTCGACGAACTCCTCGGCCGCGACGAGACGGTCGGGCAGACGGGCAAGCTCGTCCTCGATCACCGCGAGGCGGGTCCGGATCGCGTCGGCCAACGGCTTGTCCGTGTGGGCCAGGACCCGCCGGTAGCGCGGGTCGACGCGGTCCGCGAGGGCGTCGCCCTCGGACATCGCGCGGCGCAGCCGTCCGCGCTCGTCGCGGAGGTAGTCGTCGTAACGGCGCAGCCCGTCGAGCTCCTCGCGCGCACGGAGGAGCGTGAAGTACGCCGCCTCGACCTCCCGATCGTGAGGTCCGCCCCGCGGCTGGTCAACATCACGTGGCACGTCAGGTCCGCGATTCCGCCCGCTGCTTGAGCCCGCGCAGGCCGGTGTCGAGGATCTGCTTGGCCGCCCGCTTCTTCATGAAGCCGGGCAGCGGGATGTCGACGTCGACCTCGAGCTCGTAGGTCACGTCGGTCTCACTGCCGGACGGCGCGAGGATGTACGCCCCGTCGAGCTGGTTCACCATGTCCCCCTCGACGAGGTGCCAGGTGACGCGGTCGTCGGCGTAGGCGTACGCGAGGGTGTAGGTGGCCTCGACGACCTTGGCGTCGACCTGGAACCGCGTCCGCGTGGGGCGCCCCTCGGCGTCGGTGTCGAGCACCTCCGCGTGCTGCATGCCCTCGGCCCACTCGGGGTAGGCCGCGTGGTCGGTGATGACCGCGAGGATCGTGTCCGGATCCGCCGCGATGCGGGTGCTGTCGCTGACCTTCTGGCCCATGACCGTCCTGTCCGAGGGAGCGGAGGGCAGCGTAGTCAGCGCCCCGCGGCGTCCGGTTCCACGGCCTGTCCGTCCGCCACCGGACGGGCGGCGTCGGGGGCGACGGGGTCGAGCCCGCGGCTGCGGAGGGCGGCGCCGGCGGCCTCCACGCCGGCCTCGAGCTCGCGCAGGGCACGGACGTCACGCTCGACCTGGCGCCGGAGGCGCGCGAGCTCGGTGACCGCGGGACCGAGGAGGTCCTCGCCTTCGGCGCCCCCCTCCCAGGCGGGGCACAGGGCGCGGTAGTCGCACCAGTCGCACAGGCGGTTCGGGGTCGGCTCGTACCGGGCGTCGAGGACCCCCTGGGCGGTCTCGGTCACGGCGGCGCGCGTGGCGTCGAGGTCGAGCTCGTCGAGCCCGACCCGGACCTCGACGCCGGCGACGACGAAGTCGAGGGACACGCTCGCGGGGAGGCGGCCGTAGAGGTGCTCGCAGGCGAGCGCGTAGATGGCGAGCTGGAGCGAACCGGCCACGTACCGGCGCTGCTTCGCCTTGCGGTTGGTCTTGTAGTCGATGACGTGCAGTTCGCCGTCCTCGTCGACGTCGACGCGGTCGATCGAGCCCACGACGATCGCGAGGTCTCCGACCGGCAGCTCGAACCATGCCTCCGTGTCGACCGGGAGCCGGTAGGTGGGCGCCACGCGCCGGTGGAAGCGCCGGAGCGCGTCCTGGGCGTGCCGGTAGAAGGCGAGCTGCTCCTCGCGCGACGTGCCGGCGAAGCCGCTCGAGTCCCAGGCGTCGTAGAGGTAGCCGAGGAGCTCCTCCTCGGACGGGCAGTCGGGGAGCTTGCGGTCGTAGAACGCCTCCAGCGCGGCGTGGATCGAGGTCCCGAACGACAGGTGCGGCCCCGGCTGGCCGGGGAGCCTGTCGATGTAGCTGTAGCGGAACTTCGTCGGGCAGTTCCGGTACGTGTCGACGCGGCTGAACGACAGCCGGACGCGTCCCTCGTCGTCGATCAGGGGCGGCGAGGACGGCTCGAGGTCGCCGTAGGCGCCGGGCGCCTCGGGCTCGTCCAGGAGGCGCAGGACGTCGGGCTCGGTGGTGGCAGCAGCGGTCTCGGTCATCGTGCCGGGACGGTACCGCCGCGGTGCGACACGTCGAGGGACCTCGCGCCTCGGTCGGCGACGAACCTCGCGTCGATCAGTCGAGGAGGGCCAGGGCGGCGGCGTGGAGGTGGCCGTTGCTCGACACGGCGCTCCCCCCATCGGTCGTCGCGACGCCGGCGAGGTCGGTGAAGCGCCCGCCGGCGGCCTCGACGATCGGCTTGACCGCGGCGAGGTCCCAGGTCGAGACCTCGGCCTCCATCGCGACGTCGACGGCGCCGCTCGCGACGAGGCAGTGCTGCCAGAAGTCGCCGAAGCCGCGCTGCCGCCGGGTGGTCGTCGCGGCGCGTTCGACCGCCCCGAGCCAGCCCGAGACCGCGAAGTAGTCGAGCCCGCCGAAGGAGACCTCCGCGTCGGCGAGGTCGTCCACGTCGCTGACGCGGATGGGGCGGCCGTCCTGGTGGGCTTCGCCGCCGACGAGCCCGTCCCAGCGTGAGCCGAGCGCCGGCGCCGAGACGACCCCGAGCATCTCGACACCGTCGAGGCGGAGCGCGATCAGGGTCGCGAACACGGGGTTGCCGCGGATGAAGTTCGCGGTGGCGTCGATCGGATCGACGATCCACGTGGGGGCGTCGTCCGGGCCGTCGTGGCCGTCCTCCTCGCCCAGCACGGCGTGGCCGGGGAAGGCCTCGCGGATGCGCGCGCGGATGCGGCGCTCGACCTCGCGATCGGTGACGGTCACGGCCGTCCCGTCGGCCTTGGTCTCGACGTCCATCGCGCCGTGGAAGGCGGGGAGCGTCAGCGCATCGGCGAGGTCGGCGAGTTCGTGGGCGAGCCGGAGCTCGCGCTCGAGACCGCGACTCACCAGTCGAAGGTCATGTCGTCGAAGCGCAGGATGATGTCGTTCGGCTGGACGGTCAGCGTGACCTCGTCGCGTGGGACCCAGAGCGGGATGCAGGGACCCTGGCCGGCGTGGCCCATGAGGCAGATGAGGAGCTGGCCCTCCTCGTTGAGTCCGATGATCTGGCGCGCGTAGGAGAGGAGCTCGTGGAACTCGGCGTGCCCGGCGCGGCGCTTCTGGTACGCCGCCGCCCAGCGCGACTCCGACCGGCCGTAGTTCGCGATGACCTGGTTCGGGTGCAGCTTGGTGATGGTCTTGATCGAGC
>JAHWKB010000139.1 GCA_019348115.1 Actinomycetota bacterium
AACGGCTCGAGGAGGCGAAGCGGATCGAGATCGACCACGAGCCCTACCTCGCCGCGCTGCGCGACTGGGTCGCACGCGGTGCTGACAGCCCGCACGCGCTCGCGCCCGACGAGGTCGTCGAACGGTCCCGGCCCCGCGGCGAACCCGAGGCACGCGCGGCCGCGTGCTTCGAGCTCGGTCAGCACCTCCACCGCGACGGGCACCCCGAGGCGGCGGTGCCGTGGTTCCGCGAGGCGCACCGGCTCCAGCCGGAGAACTGGACCTACAAGCGCCAGGCCTGGCACCTCGTCGACCCGACGCAGGGACCGACCGAGGAGTACGACTCCGACTGGCTGCGCGACGTCCGGCTCGTCGGCGCCGAGCGGTACTACGACCCGCCCCGGCTCTGAGCCTCGGCGCGGGTCGACGCGGGGTCAGCCTTCGGGGTCGGCGCCGATCCGGTCGGGCTCGGCCTCGATCGTGGTGACGGGGGCGTCGGTCAGCCGGCCGATGCGGGAGGGCAGATCCATCTGGAGCCACCGCGAGATGCCGCTCGGCAGCGTCGACACGATGACCTCGTCGAACGGCGGCGGGTGCGCCATGGCCTGCGTCGCCGCCTCCAGCGGATCCTCGCTCCCGACCTCCCCGTCGGCCGCTCCGCCGGCGGCCCGGATCTGCTCCAGCACCCGGTCGAGCCGGAGGCGCGCCCGTCGCTCCGCCTCCTCGTCCGCGGCCTGGCGACGACGGCTGTTCTCCGCGAGGATCTCCTCGAGCTCGTCCTCCGCGACCGCCGGCATCCAGAACCCGTCGCCGATGCCGTAGCCGCCGGTCCAGATCGCCGTCTCGTGCTCGACGGGCGTGCGCGGCACGACGACGTGGAACCGCCGGATGCCGCGGGCGATGCAGTCCTCGAGGGCCCGGCTGAGCTCGGTCCCGCCCAGGGTCTGGTTCGCGACGACGAGGCACCGGCCCGCCATGTCGGCCTCCCACCGTGATGTCCCTTCACGCTACGTGAGCCACCGCGGGTCTGCACTGGTCGACCTGCCCTGACCGCAGCTCCCGGCGGTGAGGTGTCGCGCACACGCGGCCCTACGGTGGCCGCCGGCGCCCGCCCCGGAGCGGCGGCGCCGAGGGAGGACGACAGGTGGCCGTCGTGTGGGGCGTGGACGTCTCGAGCCGCGCGCTCCACGCCGTCGCGATCGACGACGCCGGCCGTGTCCTCGACCGTCGCGTCATCCCGGCGTCCCGGATGGACGACCTCGCCGCGCTCGTCGCCGGCGCTGCGGTCGTCGCGGTCGACGCGCCGAGCGGGTGGAGCGAGGGCCGCCACCTCGACGACGCGGACCTCCCGCCGAAGTTCCGCACCGCACGCTGCGGGGAGGTCGCCCTGCGGGCGCGGTACGGCGACGCGGTGCCGTGGCCGACCCCGGCGGGCCCGGGGGAGCGGACCGGCTGGATGGAGGTCGGCATCGCGGTCCACGAGCGGCTCGCCGACGTCGCGCGGACCGTCGAGGTGTTCCCGCACGCGGCGTTCCTCCGGCTCGCCGGCACGCGGCGCCTCCCGCGCAAGTCCTCGCCCGCCGGCGCCCTGCGCCGAGCGGAGCTCCTCGCGTCCGCCGTCGAGGTGGACGTCGACGAGCTCGTGCGGTGGTCGGTCGACGACCGCGACGCGCTCGCCGCCGCCGTGACCGCCCGCGACGTGGCGCGGGGCCGGTCGGCGATCGCAGCCTGCGACGCCCATCTCGACGCCGCCGCGATCCACCTCCCCGCATCACCCACGACGTAGGCCGTCGGTCACCGCGGGGGGTGCAGGTCCGCGCCGGCGCCGAGCGTGTCCGAGGCGTACATCCGTCGCAGCGTGCCGGTGTCGTCGTCGCGGCTCAGGCGCCCCATGATCCGCTGGGTCTCCGCGAAGGCGCGGTCGATGGCCTGCTTCGCGGTGTCGAGCTGGCCCATCTCGAGCGCCGTCCTCGCGATGACGAGGGCCTGCGCGACGTTGTCGGACAGCTCGAGCGCCGACTCGTACTGGACCCGCCGCGCGACGATCCGGGTGAGGGCGAGGGCGATGTGGTTGGCGAGACGCCGCGCGGTCGGGAGGATCGTGTCGACGGGGGGGTGCTCCTCGGTCTCCCAGGACAGCCCGAGGAAGTGCCGGGACACGACCGAGCCCTCGACGGGGAGTCGGAGCGAGACGGCGATGCCGGCCTGCTCCATCCACTCCCGGACGGTGCCCGTGGACTCCGAGCGGACGTAGAGCTGCGTCTCGCCGGCGCGGATGCTCTCGGCGACCTCGGGCATGTCGGCGAAGACCTTGATGGTCGGCATCCGGTCCTCGGGGTACCTGGCCACGAGGAGCGCCTGCTCCTGGTCGAACCACCAGAGCGATGCGGCGTCGGTCTCGAGCGCCGCGGCGGCCATCTCGACGAGCGACTGTGCCGTGGCCCGGACGTGCTGGTCGGTCGAGTCGTACTGCTCGATCATCCCACTCCTCCGATGGACACGAGCTGCGACGCAGCCCACACCCGGACGGGGCGTCGCCCCCGACGCCCCAGCTCGCCGGACGGCCAGCCCCGGCGGGACTTTAGGTCGCGCGAGGTGTCCGGTCGACGGGGAGTTCGGAGCTCACGGCCCCGTCGGATCGACCCGGCGGTGGACGGACACGGCGTAGGTGCTCGCCGTCTCGAAGGCCTCCCGGTCCCAGGTGGCGTAGCGCTCGGCGAGCGTCAGCCCCGCGGCCGCCGCCTCGGCGTCGTAGGTGGCGAGGTCGTAGCCCAGCCCGAGCGAGAACCCGGCCACCAGCACGCCATCGGGCGCGACGTGGCGGGCGCAGCCGGCGACCACCGCGCCGGTCGTCCCCTCGGGCGTGAACAGCGGCACGTTCCCGGCCATGACGACGACGTCGAAGCGCCGGTCGAGGTCGAGCTCGGCGAGGTCGGAGGCGATCCACGTCACCGACGGGCCGAGCCGCCGCGCCGTGTCGAGCATGGACGCGCTCACGTCCACACCGACGACCTCGGCGCCCCGCCGGTCGAGCTCGATGGCCACGCGGCCGGTGCCGCAGCCGGCGTCGAGGACCGTCCGGGGCGCGTAGCGCTGCACGAACGTGACCTCGCCGTGCGGGTCCTCGCCCTCCAGCTGCGCCTCGATGCGGCGCTGGTAGTCCTCGCCGTCCCAGGCCGCGTCGCCCCGGCCCGCGTCGCCCCGGCCCGCGTCGGCCTGCGGCTCCGTCACGACGGCACCCGCAGGACGACCTTGCCGCGCACCTTGCCGTCCTTCGCCTCGGTGACCGCCTCGCGGACGGCGTCGAGGTCGTGCACCGACTGCACGCGCGGCCTCAGCTCGCCGGCCTCCACGAGCCCGGCGAGGGCGTCGAGGTGGGCGACGTCGGGGCGGACGAAGACGTAGGTCCCGCCCCGCTCCTTCGCGGCCTGCGGATCGAGGACGCTGACGACCCGGCCGTGCGTGCGGAGGAGCTCGTCGCTCGCTGCCAGGGCGCCCGCCCCGGCGAAGTCGGCGACCGCGTCGACGCCGTCGGGTGCGAGCTCGCGGACGCGCTCCGCGACGCCATCGCCGTAGGTGACCGGCTCGCCGCCGAGCTCCTCGAGGAAGGCGTGGCTCGGCTCGCTGCACGTCCCGATGACGCGGGCGCCCCGTGCAAGCGCGATCTGGGTCGCGAGGTGGCCGACCCCGCCGGTCGCGCCGTGGATGAGGAGCGTGTCGCCGGCGTCGACGTCGAGGTCCTCGACGAGCGCCTGCCACGCGGTCATGCCGGCGAGCGGGAGGCAGCTCGCCTGCACCGCGTCCAGCCCTTCCGGCGCCGGGGCGACCCCGCGGGCGTGGACGGCGACGAGCTCGGCCCAGGTGCCGGTCCCGACGAGGTCCTTGCGGGCGTAGCCGAAGACCTGCTGGCCGACGGCGACGTGGCGGACCGCCGGGCCGATGGCGACGACCTCGCCGGCGAGGTCCCACCCGGGGACGAGCGGCCACACGGTCGGGAACGCGCCGTCGAGCTTGCCCGCGACGATCTTGTAGTCGACCGGGTTGATGCTGGCAGCGCCGACCCGCACGAGCACGTCGTCGGGCCCCACCTTCGGGTCGTCGACCTCCCGGACCTCGAGGACCTCGGGTCCTCCGTACTCGTCGGCGACGACCGCGCGCATCCGTGCTCCTCGGGTCGGTGGTGGGGGCGGTGCCTCGGACGGCCAGTGTGCCGCCGACCTTTCACGCCGGCGCAACGTCGCCGTAACGCGCGGTCCGTAGCGTCGCCTCCATCGACCACAGGAGACGGACGTGACCGAGACGCTGCTGCAGGAGCTCCTCGACCGGGGCTTCCTGTTCGACGACCCCGCCACCTACCGCGCCGGCGTGGTCGACGCGTGGGCGGCGATCCGCGAGGCGGCGGGAGCCGGGGACGTGACCGACCGGACCGCCGTCGCCTGAGCAGGGTCAGGCGCGCTCGACGGCGACCTCGAGGTCGTCGAGGGTGAGGGGCCCCTCGGTGGTGCCCCAGGCGATGTCCGCGGCGTCGCGGCCCGTGACGATCCGCACGAGCGTCCCGACCGGTGCGAGCCCGGTCGCGTCGAGGAGCCGCCAGGCCATCCCGTCGTGCGCCTCGACCACGGCGTGGAAGTCGGGCGGGTCGAGGTCGAGCGCGTAGGCCGCGACGAGCCGCGCGGGGATGCCGAGCCCGCGCAGGAGCGACGCGGTGAGGTGCGCGAGGTCGCGGCAGACACCGGTCCGACGCAGGAGGGTCTCGTCGGCCGCCGTGTGGGCGTCGCTCGTGCCCGGGACGTAGGCGACGTTCGCCTCGACCCAGCCGCGGACCTGCTCGAGGAGCGCGCCGGTCCGGGGGGCGTCGCCGAACAGCGCCTCGGCGCTCGGCCCGATCACGTCGGACGGGCAGTAGCGGCTCGGGAGGGTCCAGCGGAGGAGGCCCAGATCGAGGTCGCGCAGCGTCGGGAGCTCGACGTCGGTGTCGCGGACGTCGTCGTCCACCTCGACCGTCGCGGCGTAGCGGAGCCGGACGGGTCCGGCGGCTGCGCGCAGGCGCAACGGCCGGGCGCCGTCCCACCGGACGCCGGGATCGTCGACCTCGGCTCCGTCGACCTCGAGGTGCTCGTCCCGGACGCGCTGGGCGTCCGCCTCCCCGACCCGGACGAGCAGGACCGTCGTCGCGTCGTCGTCGGCGGTCCAGTCCACCCCGGCGCGGACGTTCAGCAGCGGCATGGGATCCGTTCGCGTCGGAGGTGGGAGATCGAAGGTAACCGCGCGACGACGCGCGGGCCTCTGGCATCCTGGCCGCGGAGGGGGAGGTGACGGTGGACGAGGCCGGGACGGACGGCGCGGCGGAGATCGCGGAGCTCGAGCGGACGTTCATGGACGCGGTGCGCGACCGCGACATGGCCCGGCTCGAACGGCTCCTCGGCGGGGACTTCACGCTCACGACGGGGCGGCGCGGCCGCGAGGTGCGGAGCCGAGCCGAGTGGCTCGAGGTGACCGACCGCGAGTACGTGATCGACGACTACGCCTTCGAGGAGCTCGAGGTCCAGCACTACGGGTCCTGCGCGATCGCGCGCAGCCGCTACCGCCAGGTCGGGCGCATGGGCGGGGAGCGGCGCGACGGCGCGTACCGGATGACCGACGTGTGGGTCCGGATGCCCGACGGGTGGCGGCTCCAGGCCCGTCACGCGCAGCCCGTCGCCGGGGACTGACCGCGCCGGCGCGTCGCAGCCGCGGCCGAGCCGACCAGGGCGAGCCCGACGCCGGCGAGCCCACCACCGGTCGCCGGCAGCCCGTCGGGACGGTCGTCCGGCGCCGGCGCGCCGTGCTCGCCATCGACGTCGTCGCCGGCGGCGTCCTCGACCGCGGCCCAGGCGGCCAGGACGCCGGCCGGGACCGCGCCCGTCTCGAGGTGCTTCGGGCCCGCGCCGGTGGGGACCCGTGCGACCTCGGTGCCGGTCGCGTACGACACGAACGAGACCGTGCCGCTGCCGGTGTTCGCGGCGACGCAGTGCTCGCCGTC
>JAHWKB010000411.1 GCA_019348115.1 Actinomycetota bacterium
GCTCAGCGGCGCGCCACGTGTCGTCGCTCAGCGGCGCGCCACGTACAGCGCGTTCATGGGATCGCCCTTGACGGGGTGCACCCCGGCGAGCTCGAAGCCCGCCGCCACCAGCGCCTCCTCGACGCCGGCGCGTGGGTACATCGGCCCCCAGCCTTCAGCGTCCTCGCCGCCGGCCAACGCGTTGGTGAGGCAGGCGTTGACCGAGATCCCGTACATCATCGTGGCCCAGGGGAGCTCGGCCTGCGCGTCGAGGTCCGACGGCGCGGCGGCGTCGTAGAGCAGGAACGTCCCGCCGGGACGGAGCGCGCCGGCGATCGCCCGCAGCGTCTCGCGGGGGTGCGACAGGTCGTGGATGACATCGAAGGCGGTGACGACGTCGAGCGCCCCGGCCTCCAGATCGGCCGCGTCGGCGACCTCGTACCGGACGTTGGTCAGGCCCATCGACGCGGCCTCGGCACGCGCCGCGTCGAGCGCGTCGGGGTTGCGGTCGACGCCGACCACGGACGAGGCCGGGAACGCCTGCGCGATGAGGTTCGTGGCGTGACCGGCGCCGCAGCCGACGTCGCACACGTCGGCGCCGTCAGCGAGGGCACGGACGAGCTGGGCGTCGACGGCGAGGTAGCTGTCGACCAGGAAGGTGTCGTAGCGGGCCCGCCCCATCGCATCGAGGAGGCCCACGATGTCGCCCGGCTGGTCGCCGTACGCGATGCCGCCGCCCTGCCGGAAGGCCTCGGCGAGCACGTCGTTGTGCTGGTTGCCGTTGGCGATCGCCCGGGCCATCGCGGAGGTGTTGTAGAACGAGTCGCCGACGAGGCACGCCGCGTGCTCCGGCGGCAGCGTGAACACGCCGGCGTCGTGGGCGACCACCCCGCCGGTGACCATCGCGCCGAGCCACTCCTGGACGTAGCGCGGCTGCAGGCCGGCGCGCCCGGCCAGGTCAGCGACCGTCCCCGGTGCCTCGGCGAGGACGCCGGTGAGGCCGGTGCGGGCGCCGAGGTCGATCATCTGCACGAGCGTCGCATCGCCGTAGACGGCCATGAGCCGGACGGCGAACGACTTCAGCCGGTCCCGGTCCAGTGCCTCGCTCACGGTTCGCTCCTCGCCCGTGACGGGCTCACCCGTGGGGGCTCGCCGGGCTGCTTGGGGTAGTGGGGCGGCCAGGGCGCGTCGCCGAGCCCCGCCTCCTCGTCGGCGAGCACGCGCTCGATCGTCGGTCCGAGGTCGTCCGCGTGCGCCTCCATCCCCGCGTGGAGGTCGCCGACCTCGTCCCAGCGCGCCGGGAAGCGGTCCAGCGGGAACTCCTCCGGACGGATGCCCTCGAGCTCGTCCCAGGTGAAGGGCGTGGACACCCAGCCCGTCTGCCGGACGGAGTACGCGCTCGCGATGGTCTTGTCGCGAGCCATCTGGTTGAAGTCGCAGAACACGCCCTCGCGCTCCTCCTTCCACCACGCGGTCGTGGCGGCGGGGTGCCGGCGCTCGGCTTCCCGGGCGATCGCGAGCGCCGCGCGACGGACCTCGCCGAAGGTCCAGCGGGGATCGATGCGCACGTAGACGTGGATGCCGCGGTTGCCCGACGTCTTCGGCCATCCCGTCAGGCCGTCCTCCGCGAGGATGTCGCGGACGACCGCCGCCACCGCGCGGGCGTCGTCGAAGTCGAACCCCGGCGTGGGGTCGAGGTCGATGCGGAGCTCATCCGGGTGGTCGAGGTCCTCCGCCCGGGAAGGCCACGGGTTGAGGTCGATGCAGCCGAGCTGCGCCATCCGCACGAGATCGGCCGCCCCGCGCGGGACCCACATGGGACCCGGCTGGGCGGCCGCGAAGCGCACCCGTACCGTCTCGATGTCGGGCGACGGCCTCGTCCGTCGGAGGTAGAACGGCTTCCCTCCGACCCCGTCCGGCCAGCGCTTCAGCGTGCAGGGCCGGCCGTACACGGCGCGGACCGCGCCCGGCGCGCAGCCGAGGAAGTGCTCGACCACGTCCATCTTGGTCCAGCCCTGCTCGGGGAACAGGACCTTGCCGGGGTGCGAGACCCGCACCTCGTGCCCGTCGACGGCGA
>JAHWKB010000140.1 GCA_019348115.1 Actinomycetota bacterium
GCAACGTCGAGCTGATCGAGATCCCGCAGCGCTCGGACTCGGTGCGCAAGAACGCGGCCGACATCCAGATGGCCGTCGACGCGATGGAGCTCGCGCTCACGCGCGACTTCGTCTCGACGTTCGTGATCGTCTCGGGTGACTCCGACTTCACGCCGCTGGTGTCGAAGCTGCGCGAACTCAACAAGCGCGTGATCGGCGTCGGGCTCAAGGGCTCCACGTCCGCCATGCTCCCACCGGCGTGCGACGAGTTCATCTTCTACGACCGGCTCGACGGGGCCCCCAAGCGCGCACCGAAGGCCGGCTCCGGCGGTGCGTCGAAGGCGAAGAAGAAGTCGTCCGGCGACCGGGGCGGCGGCGAGACCCGCGAGAAGAAGTCCTCGCAGAAGCAGGACCTCGAGGCCGTCAAGCGGCTCGTGACCAAGACGCTCGCGGGCATGCAGTCCTCGACGTCGGGTGCGGTCCAGGCCTCGAACCTCAAGCGGGCGCTCCTGCGCAAGGACCCCACCTTCTCCGAGACCGACTACGGCTTCCGCGGTTTCCGCGAGTTCATCTCCCACCTCGCCGACGAGGGCCTCGTGACCCTCACGGAGGGGAGCGCTCCCGGTGATCCCGAGGTCGACTTCCCGACGAAGGGCAAGGACGAGTCCCAGGCCTTCCAGCTGCTGCGTGAGGTCGTGAAGGACCTCATGGTCGAGCTCGGCGGGGACCCGCCGCTGTCCGGCCTCAAGGACCAGCTGCGCAAGCGCCAGCCCGACTTCTCCGAGAAGGAGTTCGGCTACGCCGGCTTCCTGCAGTTCTGCAAGGCCGCGGTGACCAAGAACTACGTCGAGATGGACTGGGAGGAGCCCGACGAGGAGTACTACCTCTACGTCGAGGACGACACCACGCCCACCGACTGACCCCACACGGAGTGGACGAGGAAGGCCCCGCCGCAGCCGGCGGGGCCTTCCTCGTGCGCCCGGCGCCGTGGAGCGGGTGGCGACCGCGCGGGCGCCGGCGATGGTGGCCGATGGGGCCAATCCGCCCGGCGGGTGCCGCCGAACACGAGGTGGAGGACCACCTGCGTGATCGCAGGTCATGACGCCACGGGCCGGCGAGACCGGCCCGGCCACTGGCCCACGTTGCTTCGGGTGATCGCCCCGGTCAGGCCGGGCTCCACCACGCCGCAACGAGCCGCCCCCACGAGGGCGGAGGAGAGACGCTCATGACCCTGTCACGACACCGACGGTCCAGTCCCCGCCAGAGGTTGCTCATCGCCGTAGGAGGTGCGCTGCTGGCGGTCGCCATGACCGGCATCGTGCCCACGGTCGGTGATGCATCGTCGCACCGGGAGGCGCCGCTGATCGCCGACGATCCGTCCCTGGACAACACGGATCTCTACGCGTTCGTGAGCCCGGACCAGCCGGACACGGTCACCTTCATCGCCAACTGGGCGCCGTTCTCGGAGCCCAACGGCGGTCCCAACTTCTACCCGTGGTCCAGCAACGCCCACCACGACATCAACATCGACAGCGATGGGGACGCCGAGCCGGACCTGACCTACCGGTGGACCTTCTCCACCGACGACCGTCGCGGTACCGACACGTTCCTCTACAACAACGGCCCGGTCGACTCGCTCGACGACGAGAACCTGCTGTTCCGCCAGACCTTCACGCTCACCCGGATCGAGGGCGGCGAGGAGACCGAGGTCGCGTCCGGCCCCGTCGCGCCGTCCTTCACGGGTCCCGCGGGGATGCCCGACTACGCGGCGCTCCGCGAGCAGGCGATCACCGACGTCGACGGCGGCGGCAGGACCTACGCCGGTCAGGCCGACGACCCGTTCTTCCTCGACCTGCGCGTGTTCGACCTGCTCTACGGCGGTGACCTGTCCGAGACGGGTGTCGACACCCTGGCGGGCTACAACGTCAACACCATCGCCCTCCAGGTCCCGGTCGGGGAGGTCGCGCTGAACGGTGACCCGGCCAAGAACCCCGCCATCGGGGTGTGGACGACCACGTCGACCCAGTCGGTGACCCTGTCGGCCGGTGCCGTGGAGTTCAGCGGCGACTACGTGCAGGTGTCGCGACTCGGGATGCCGCTCGTCAACGAGGTGGTCGTCCCGGCCGGCCTCAAGGACGCGTTCAACAGCCTGCCGCCCTCGATGGACGCCGAGGCGGCCGACGGTGCGGTGCTGGACAAGGTCCTCAACCCCGAGGTCCCGATGCTGATCGAGAAGATCTACGGCATCCCGGCCCCCGAGACGCCGCGGACGGACATCCAGCAGATCTTCCTCACCGGCATCGCCGAGGGCACCGACGGGCCCGTGCAGCAGGACCTCAACTCGCAGCTCATCAACGAGGACGTCAACGACGACGAGTTCGTCGCCTCCGAGATGCTGCGGCTGAACCTGACGATCCCCCCGACGGCCGAGCCGAGCCGGCTCGGGGTGCTCGGGAAGGACCTCCAGGGCTTCCCGAACGGTCGCCGCCTGGCTGACGACGTCGTGGACATCGAGATCCAGGCGCTCGAGGGTGCCGTGCGCACCGGCGAGCTCGTCGAGGCCCTGGCGACGGGTGACGGCGTGAACGCCAACGACAACGCCTTCAGCAACACCTTCCCGTACGTCGCGCTGCCCAACCTGGTGTCGGTCAACCAGACCGCCGGCGGGAGCGTGACCTCGAGCGGTGGCAGCGCGATGCCGCGCGGCGGTGTCGAGACCGGAGCCGGTGGCGCGGCCGACGCGCTGGCGGCACCGGCCGCGGCCACCACCGCGAGCCTGCCCGCCTGGGTCCTGGCGACCGGCGCCGCCGGTCTGCTCCTCCTCGGTGCCGGCATCACCGCGCTGGCTCGCGGTCGTCGCCGCCAGCCGGTCCGGCACGGCTGACCACGCGGCATGGGGCGCGAGCGACGAGCTCGCGCCCCGCGCCCGTGGCGGCCGACCCCACACCCTGCCCGCCCCTGATCGCGAGGCGCCATGTCCGCTCCTGACGACCGGCCCCTCCGACGTGGGTCGGGATGGCTCGTCCGTGGCATCGCCGTCACGGCCTGGACCGTGCTGACCATCGCCTCGGTCGTGGTCGCCGTCGACCTCGGACTGCTGCCGGAGATCACCGGCCGCGACGCGCCCCCCGAGCGCAGTGCCGTCGCCAGCGACGCCGAGGTCCTCCGACCAGCAGCGTCCGCTCCGGTCCCACCAGCCGAGCCGCCGGCGGTCCGCGGCATGTCGCGGTCCACCGCGGCGAGCGTGGCCATCCCGGCCCTGGACATCCAGTCTCCGCTGGTCCGGTTGGGTCTGGAGACGGACACCGGCGCCCTGGAGGTCCCCACCGACTACGCCCTGGCCGGCTGGTACGCCGATGGCCCCTACCCGGGCCAGGCCAACGGACCGCCCGCCGTGATCGTCGGTCACGTGGACAGCCTGACCGGCCCCGCCGTCTTCTTCCGGCTCCGCGAGATCCAGCCCGACACCGAGATCCACGTCACCCGGGCCGACGGCTCCACCGCCGTCTTCCGCGTGGTCGACGCCCAGCAGTACCCCAAGGCCGCCCTCCCCGACGCCGAGGTCTACGCCCGCCGACAGCCTGCGGAGCTGGTCCTGATCACCTGCACGGGCCAGTTCGACGACCGGACCGGCTCCTACCTCGACAACTTCGTCGTGACCGCACGGTTGGACCCCGAGGCCAGCGGAGTGCCGACATGACACGCCCACCCGTCGCGATCGGCGTGTTGCTCCTCCTCGGGGTCGTCCTGCTCGCCGTGTTCACCGTCGCGGTCGACGACCACCTGCGGGCCGCGACCGCGACGGGCCCCGACGGGTCGGCGGTCGTGCCGGTCGTGGTCGCGGCCGGGCCGGACGGGTCCGCGACCGACATCGAGGCCGTCCGGGAACGGCTCGAGCGGGTCCCCGATGACTGGCAGGCCCGGGCCAGGCTCGGGATCGCTCACGTCGAACAGGCCCGCATCACGGGCGACCCGAGCCACTACCCGCGCGCGGAGGAGGCGCTCCGCGCCTCGCTCGAGGAGCAGCCCGACGGCAACGACCTGGCGGCCACGGGCATGGGTGCGCTGGCCAACGCCCGCCACGAGTTCGCCGACGCCGCCACCTGGGCCGAGCGGGCGTTGCGGAGCAACCCGCACAACGCCACCGCCTTCGGGGTGCTCGCCGACGCCCGCGTCCAGCTCGGCCAGTACGACCGCGCCACCCGGGCCGTGCAGCGGATGCTCGACATCCGCCCCGACCTGCCGGCGCTGACGCGCGCCTCGTACGACCTCGAGCTGCGAGGACGGGTCGAGGACGCCACCGCGCTCATGCAGCGTGCGCTGGACCAGACCCACTCGGCATCCGCCCTCGCCTGGGTCCACACCCAGCTGTCCCATCTGGCCTTCTCGACCGGGGAGCTGGACGCCGCCCGCGCGCACGCTGACCGCGGCCTGGCGCTGGCGCCGGGCGACTCGGGCCTGTCGGTCGCGCTGGCCCGCGTGCTCGCCGCCGAAGGCCGGGAGCAGGAAGCCGTCGCGCGGTGGGAGGGCGTCGTCTCCGACCGCCCGCTACCGGAGTACCTCCTCGAGTACGGCGCGTACCTCACCTCGCTCGGGCGTCAGGACGAGGCCGCCGACCAGTTCGAGGTGTTCGCCGCCGCGCAGCAGCTGTTCGCGGCGAACGGGGTCTCCGACGACCTCGGACTGGCCCGGTACGAGGCCGACTTCGGCGATCCGGCGGCAGCGGTGGACCACGCGCGGGCCGAGCTCGACCGCCAGGCGACCGTCGACGCCGCGGACGCGCTGGCCTGGGCGCTGCACCGCACCGGGAGGGACGAAGAGGCGCTCGCCCACGCACGCCGGGCGACCCGCCACGGCTCGGATCCGACCGCGCTCTACCACCGGGGCATGATCGAGCGGGCGCTGGGCCTCACGGACGACGCCGTCGAGCACCTCGCCGCGGCGCTCGAGCGGAACCCGCACTTCTCGCCCCTCCACGCCCCACGCGCGGCCGCGGCACTGGCCGACCTGCGCCAGGGCACGCGATGAGGCCCCGGGCCGACGCCGTGACCGAGGACGGTGGAGGATCGACATGAAGAGCGCAGACCGGGCACGACCGCAGCGGCGGAGGCCGTGGGCAAGCGACTGCTCCGTGGCGCGATCGGTGGTCTCGTCGCCGGCATCGCCTTCACCGTCGTCACCATGTGGTTCGCCAGCACGCAGGGCAGCACGACGGTGGCGCCGGCCGGTGGCGTCTACGGGGCACTGCTGTTCGTGGTGAACTTCATCATCCTCGGCACGACGGTCTTCCCGCAGTTCCAGATGCCGAACTGGCCGTTCGATGGTGGTCCACGTCGTCTACGGCCACCTCCTCGCCGTCGCGTGCTACAGCTCGGGCGTCCGTCGCCGGGACCCGTTCGTGGCCATGCGCAGGACGACGACGAGTCCCTGAGACCTGGCCCCTTGCGAGGGACCCTGCGCCTGGCCTCCACACGGTCTCGAGGACCCGCCGCCCGCCGCCCGCACGTTGTCAGGCTCCGCCGCGACTGCTCGCGACGAGGGTGAGCACGGACGGGAGCGTGGCGAGGTACGCATCGAGGATCGCCCCGACGCCGGGCGCGGCGTCGTCGAGGTGTCGCTGCGCCAACGCCGCCGGCGACGCCACCACCGACCACGGGAGGGCGGCGGCCGTCCGGGCGGCGTCCTCCGCCACCGCTGCGGCATGTCCGGCGAAGGCATCGGTGCCCGCGACGGCTCCGAGATGCTCCCACGCCGATGCCAGCACGCCGCGCGCCGCCGCCAGCCGCCACACGCTGTTCACGATCGGCGTGCCGAGATCGCGACGGATCGCGCCGACGAGGGCGGGGTCGAGCTCGTCCGTCGACGGGATGTCGAGCTCCGGCGCGAGCCGCGGGGGAGCGGGGAGGGAGTCCGGCTCGGCCGGCGGACCGCTCAGGGTGCCGGCGAGCGCCGCCCGGAGGCCGGCGGTGACGAGCAGCATGCGGGCGAGCGGG
>JAHWKB010000141.1 GCA_019348115.1 Actinomycetota bacterium
ACGATGAGGACGGCACGGTCGACGCCGGCGCAGAACCCGCGGGGTGCCGCGAGCAGGAGGGTGTGGGGAGTGGTCATGCTCCGAGGGTACTGGCCGGTCGGAGCAGCACCATCGGGAGGGGGTGGCTCCGCTACCGTCGGTGCGCCCGGGGACGCCATCCGACGCCACACGACCGAGGGGACCGCCCGTGCACATCATCATCGGCGGCTGCGGTCGGCTCGGAGCGGAGATCGCCGAGCGCCTGTCGGGCGAGCCCGAGAACGACGTCGTCGTCATCGACCACGACCCACTCGCCTTCGACCGGCTCGGGTCGGCCTTCAACGGCGAGACGATCGTGGGCGACGCGACCGACCGCGACATCCTCGAGCGCGCCGGCGTCGACCGCGCCGAGGGCCTGATCGCGGTGACCCGCTTCGACAACGCCAACCTCATGGCGGTCGAGATCGCGAGCCACCTCTACGGCGTCCCGCGCACGGTCGCCCGGCTCTTCAACCCCGAGCGGGAGCAGGTCTACCGCAAGCTCGGCGTCCAGTACGTCTCCGGCACCGGCATCCTCGCGAAGCTGTTCCTCAACGAGTTCCGTGACGAGACCTTCCCGCACCACCTCCACTTCACGTCGAGCGACGTCGCGGTCGTGGACATGGAGATCGGCGCGGGCGGGCACGGCATGACGGTGAGCGACTTCGAGCTCGACGGGAAGCTGCGGATCGCGGCCATCGAGCGCGGGGCGCGGGTGTTCATCCCCCAACCGGAGGACCGCCTCGAGAAGGGCGACAAGGTGACGGCCGCGGCCCGGCGCGGCGTGTACCGCAAGGTCGAATCGCTCCTGCAGCGGCCCTACGACCGCGTGAGCGCGGATGGCCGCGGCGAGCTGAGGTGAGGACGACATGTACATCGTGATCGCCGGCGGCGGGAAGATCGGCCGCTACATCGCCAAGGACCTCGAGTCGAAACGCCACGAGGTCACGGTGATCGAGCGCCATCCGGGCCGCTGCGAGCAGCTCGTCGCCGAGACGAACGTCCTCGTGATCGAGGGCGACGCCGGCGACGTGCGCTACCTGGAGCAGGCGCACGTCGACCGGGCCGACGTCTTCGTGGCGACGACCCACGACGACGACGACAACCTCGTGTCCTGCCAGCTCGCCAAGATCGAGTTCGGCCTCAAGCGCGCCATCGCCCGCGTGAACACGCCCAAGAACGTCGAGATCTTCGAGAAGCTCGGCATCGAGGCGGTGTCCTCGACGAGGCTCATCTCGGAGCTGATCGAGAACGAGTTCTCCGTCGGTGAGCTCATCCACCTGCACTCGCTCAAGGGCGGCAGGGTGTCGCTCGTCGAGGTCCGGATCCCCGACGAGGACGACGACCACGCGCCATCGCCGCGGCGCGTGTCCACCCTCGACCTCCCGACGGAGTCGGTCATCGTCGCGCTCTTCCGCGGCGACCTCACGGTCATCCCCCGCGGCGACACCGAGATCCACCCCGGCGACGAGGTCGTGGCGCTCACCACGCCGGACCTCGAGGACGCGCTGCGTGCGATCCTCGTGGGCGAGTCGTGAGCCTGCGCGACCGGGCCGACAGGGACACGCGGGGGCGCGACGCGACCGACATCCGCCAGGGCCTCGTCGGGGTGGTGCTGGTGGTCGGACTGGCCGCTGCCGCCGCCGGCATGGGTTGGCTCTTCTCGCTCGTCGTGTCGCTGGTCTACTGATCCGTGATCCTGCGTCCGGACGTCCGCGACCTCCAGCTGATCGCGTCCTCGCTCGGACGCGCCGTCGGGTGGAGCGGCGCGGCCATGCTGGCGCCGGCGGTCGTGGCCGCCGTCCAGGCTGAGTGGGACGCCCTGACGGCCCTGCTCCTCTCGGGAGCCCTGGCCGTGCTCGTCGGGCGCGCCGCCACCGCGGCGTTCCACGTCCGGCGCCAGCCGACCTGGACGCACGGGATGGTCACGATCGGGCTGGCGTGGCTCCTCGTCCCCGTGTTCGCCGGCCTGCCGCTCTACCTCGCCGGCCACACCGACGGGTTCTTCGACGCCTACTTCGAAGGTCTGAGCGGCCTCACCACGACGGGGCTCACGCTCGTCCAGGACCTCGACCACCTCGCCGTCTCGCTCAACCTCTGGCGCCACCTGCTCCAGTTCCTCGGCGGGCAGGCGGTGGTCGTCGTCATCCTCACCCTGTTCACCACCACCAGCGGACAGGGCGGCTCCCTGTCGCTCGGTGACGTGCGGGACACCCGCATCACCCCGAACGTCACGCGCACGGCACGGTTCATCCTGACGGTCGGGGCGACCTTCGCGGCCGTCGGCGTGACGGCCCTCGCGATCGCCGGCGCGCTGGGGGGCCTCCACCCCGCCCGGGCCCTGCTCCACGGGACCGCGCTCTTCCTGAGCGCCTACGACACGGGCGGCTTCGCGCTCCAGTCCACGTCGGCGGGCTACTACCACTCGGCCGCCGTGGAGGGCGTGGTGATCGTCCTCATGATCGCCGGCGCGCTGTCGTACGGCATCCACTTCGAGCTCTGGCGCGGCAACCGACGCGAGCTCCTCCGCAACATCGAGACCCGCACGGTCGCGCTCACCTTCCTGTCGCTCCTCGCGGTCACGCTCGTCGGCCTCGGCAGGTCCGGTGCGTTCACGACCGCGGGACCGATGTTCCGGCAGGGGTTCTTCACCCTCGTCTCCGCCCACACGACCTCGGGCCTGACGGTCACCTCGGCGCGGGTGATCGCCGCCGACTGGGGACTGCTGGCGCCCGCCGCGATGGTGACCGCCATGGCGATCGGCGGGATGGCCTCCTCATCGGCCGGCGGGATCAAGGCGATCCGCATCGGCCTGGTGCTGAAGGGCATCTCCCAGGAGGTCCGGCGCGTCCTGCTGCCCGAGTCGGCCATGGTGCTCGCCACCTACCACCAGCACCGACGGCAGATCCTGCGCGACGTCCACATCCGCGGCGCCGCCACCGTGCTGCTGCTGTTCCTCTTCACCTTCCTCGTGGGCGGGCTCATCACGCTCTTCACCGACGGCACCGTGGACTTCACCGAGGCCCTCTTCGAATCCACCGCCGCGGCCGCGAACACCGGGATGTCCATCGGCATCCTCCGACCCGAGGCGCCCGTCGCCGTGAAGGTCGTCCTGGCCCTGCAGATGTGGTTCGGTCGGCTCGAGTTCATGGCCGTCTTCGCGACGCTCGGCTACGCCTTCGCTCTCCTCAGGGGACGCACGTGACGACGAGACCCTCCATCCACCCGCGCACCTACGTGCAGTGGATCATCGCCCTCGGCGTGGTCCTGGTCGTCGCCGCGCTCATCGCCCAGCTCCGCGCGGCCAAGCCGCACGAGACCCCCGAGTTCCTCGTCGAGGGAGCGGAGAACGTGGACGACCCCGATGCCGGGATCGTCTCGTGCGAGCGGACCCTCCCGGGCGTCCCGAAGGAGGAGGACGAGCCGGACGCCGAGCTGCTCGGTCGCGTGACGTCGAGCCGCGTCCTCGAGTGCCCGGACGCGTTCGACGGCCATCTCGTCACCTACATCGGGGAGGTGATCGGCGACGTCCTGCAGCGGGACGACGGGGCCTGGGTCCTCCTGAACGACGACCCCTACGCGCTCGAGGTCGGCCCTCTCGCGAGCCACGGCGAGTTCCGCGGCTACAACTCCGGGCTCGCCGTCTGGCTCGAGGGCGACCTCGCCGACCTCGTGGATCAGCCGGGCGGCCCGGACTGGCGCGGGGACGTCCTGCTCGTCGAAGGCGCCGTCCTCCGCACGGACCCCGAGGACGGCGGCGGGCTCACGATCCGTGCCAGCGACGCGAAGGTGCTGGCCGAGGCCGTCCCGCTCTCCCATCCCGTCAACCGGCCGCAGGCCGTCGCTGCCGGCCTGCTGTCGTTGACCGCGCTCGGTCTCGTGGTGTTCGAGCGCATGGCGGCCCGCCGACGGTGACGTCACCCCACGACCACGCGGCGGCACGGGAGGCTCCTCCGTGCTGATCAGACCTGAGCGCGACGACCTGCGACTGATCGCCTTCTACGTCGGCAAGGTCATCTACGGCATCGGGCTGCTGCTCCTCATCCCCCTCGTGTACGCCCTCGTGCTGGCCGAGTGGAACGACGTCACCGCGCTGGCCGTCGGCGCGTCCCTCGCCATCATCATCGGGCGGCTCACGGAGGTGCGCCTCTACACGAACCACGCGCTCGACTGGTCGCACGGGATGGTCACGGTCGCGCTCGCGTGGCTCCTGGGCCCCGTCTTCCTCGCGATCCCGCTGTACCTGACGGACCACTACGCCGGCTTCACCGACGCGTTCTTCGACGCCATGAGCGGCCTCACCACCTCCGGGCTGGCGCTGATCCAGGACCTCGACCACCTGAGCGACGCCATGCAGGTCCTGCGCCACCTGTCCCATTTCGCCGGCGGTCAGGGGATCATCATCGTCGTCCTGACGGTGTTCGCCAGCTCCGCGGCACAGGTCGGCACGCTCTACGTGGGCGAGGGCCGCGACGACCGCATCGTGCCGAACGTCATCCGGACGGCGCGGTTCATCTACCTCGTCGCGTTGACCTACCTGGTGGTGGGGACGACCGCGCTGTTCCTCGCCGGTCTCCACGCGGGGCTGCGCCCGGGCCGGGCGCTCTTCCACGGGGTGAACATCTTCATGGCGGCGTTCGACACCGGCGGGTTCGCGCCGTACTCGAGCTCGATCGGCTACTACCACTCCGCCGTGTTCGAGGCGGTCGTGATCGTCCTGATGGTGGCGGGAGGCCTCTCCTTCGGGATGCACTTCCAGCTGTGGCGCGGCCGGAACGCCGAGGCCGCACGCGACTTCGAGCTCCGGACCCTCGCCACCACGTTCAGCGCCATCACGCTCCTCGTGCTCATCGGGCTCGGTCGCTCCGGGGCCTACACCGACGCCGGCGCACTCTTCCGCAAGGGCGTCTTCACGGCCGTCTCCGCCCACACCGGGACGGGCTTCGCCGTCAACGCCTCGACCGCGTTCGCGAACGACTGGGGTCTCATCGCGCCGGCCATGATCGTGATCGCCATGGCGCTCGGTGCGATGGCGTCCTCGACCGCCGGGGGCATGAAGGCCATCCGCGTCGGCATCGCCGCCAAGGCCGTCCTGCGCGACATACGGCGCGTCATCGCCCCGGATTCGGCGGTGGTGCTCGCGAGCTACCACCAGAAGTTCCGACGCATCGTGACCGACGCCCAGGTCCGCGCCGCGATCACGATCCTGGTGCTCTACCTCCTGCTCTACCTCGGCGGCGCGCTCGTGGCCGTCTACTACGGCTACAGCTTCGACAAGGCGATGTTCGAGTCGACCTCCGCCGGCGCCAACGTCGGGCTGTCGATCGGGGTGCTGTCCCCCGACAACCCGCTGCCGCTGAAGTGGACCTTCATCCTGCAGATGTACCTCGGGCGACTCGAGTTCATGGCCGCCTTCGCTCTCATCGGGTACGGGGTCGCGATGGTCCGCGGCAAGCTCTGAGGCGAGCTCCGAGGTGCCCGGGGGATCTTCTCCACAGCGCAGCGAACGTACGTTCGGCTGGTGTCACAGGGCGGGGGTAGGTTCCTCCCATGACCTCGAACCACCGCTCCGCTCCCCCGACCGGGCCGGTCGTGCCGTCGGTCGCGGATGCGGCGGGGGCCCTCGCGTCCGCGGTCGACCGCCTAGCCGATGCCGAGCGGGCCATCTGCGACGCGGTCCTGGCCCTGTCAGCCACGGTCGGGACCGGGGTCTGCGAGACCGTCGAGGGGCTCCCCCCGGATCTCGTGCTCGCGAACCTCTGCCGGCAGATCTCCTCCGACCGGTCCACCATCCTCACCGCCGCCGACGTGCTCCGGAGCCTGCCGACCGTCGCGTCGCTGTGGCAGGACGGGCAGCTGTCCTGGGGACAGGTCCGCAACATCTGCTGCAAGGCCGCTCGTGTCCGCGTCGCGGACCGGGCGGTCCTCGACCGCCGCATCGCCGCCTCCGTCG
>JAHWKB010000412.1 GCA_019348115.1 Actinomycetota bacterium
GTGAAGTCCTCGTTGAAGACGTCGCGCACGACGCGGATGACGAGGTCGGGCTCGGCGTGCAGCAGCGTCGGCGCGCCCCCCTTGGCGGCCTTCGTCTGGATGACCTCCCACTGCGCCTGCAGACGGCGCACGTCGCCGGCGATCTCCTCCTCGGAGGCACCCTCGGCGGCGGTCCGGATGATGACGCCCGCGTCGTCCGGCACGACCTTCTTGAGGATCTTCTTCAGCCGGTCGCGCTCGACCTCGGGCAGCTTGCGGCTGATGCCGGTCATCGTGCCCTCGGGCACGTAGACCAGGTAGCGGCCCGGCAGGCTGACCTGCCCGGTGAGGCGCGCGCCCTTGTGCCCGATCGGGTCCTTGCTGACCTGGACCAGGACCTCCTGGCCCGACTTCAGCACCGACTCGATGCTGCGGTTCTTGCCGCCGGCGGCCGCGTTGTAGTTGACCTCACCGGCGTACAGCACGGCGTTGCGGCTCTTGCCGATGTCGACGAACGCCGCCTCCATGCTCGGGAGCACGTTCTGCACCCGGCCGAGGTAGACGTTGCCGGCGTAGGACTGCGCGCTGGCCTTGGTGACGTAGTGCTCGACGAGGATGCCGTCCTCGAGCACCGCGATCTGGGTGCGGTCGCCCTTCTGGCGCACGATCATCGTGCGGTCGACGGCCTCGCGGCGGGCGAGGAACTCCGCCTCGGACAGGATCGGCTTGCGGGTGCGGCCGGAGTCGCGGCCCTCCTGGCGCCGGACCCGCTTGGCCGCCATGCGGGTCGAGCCGGTGATGCCGCGTACGCCGTCCTCGTCGGCGCTGGTCGCGCCGGAACGGCTGCGGGTACGGGGCTCGCGGGCGACCGCCGGGGCGTCGCCCTCCTCGGCGGCACCGCCGGCGCCGCTGCGGCGACGGCGACGGCGACGCCGAGTGCCGGCCGGCGCGTCGCTGTCCTCGTCGTCCTCGGACGTCTCTGCGGTCTCTGCGGCCTGGGCGGTCTCGGCGTCACCGGCCTTCGCGGTGTCCTCGGTCGCGGCGGCGCTCTCGTCGTCGTCCTCGTCGGTGCCGTTCTCGTTCTCGTCCTCGGGACGCCGCGCGCCACGGCCGCGGCGGCCGCGACGGCGGCGGCGCGGACGGTCGCCGCCCTCGCTGTCGTCGTCGTCGCTGTCCGCCTCGTCCGCGGTCGCGGGCTCGTCCTGGGCCGCGGCGGGCACCGGCTCGATGAGCTCGGGGACCAACGCGCTGGGCGACACGGCGCCGGAGGTGCCGGCACGGCGACGGCGGCGCGGCGCGGGGGCGTCGCCCTCGGTGTCCGCGGCCTCCTCGGCCGGCGCGGGATCGGTCACGGGCTCGGGAGCCTGGAAGGTCACGGATACGGCGCGCCGGGTGCGGGTGCGCTTGGCCGGGGCCTCCGGCGCGGGGGCCTCGTCGGCGGGGGCATCTGGCGCAGGCGTCACGGCCGGCGTCGGGGCATCGTCCGCAGCGGCCTCGGCCACGGCCGGGTCCGCCTCGACCGGCGTCACGACCGGCTCGCCCGCCTCGAGCAGGGCCGCCTGCGCGGCGAGCTCCTCCTCGGTCAGCGGGACCTCCTCGGGCGCCGGCTCGGGCTTCTTCGCGGTCCGCTTGCGGGGCGCGGCCGCCTTCTTGGCGGGCGCCTTGCGGGCCTTCTTCGGGGGCGGGGTGTCCTCGGCGGCGGGCGCACCGGCGCCTTCGGCCAGCACCTCCGCCACGGGGTCGGGGGTGGTCGCGTCGGGGGTGGTCGCGTCGGGGGTGGTCGCGTCGGGGGTGGTCGCCTCGGGTGCGGCCGTCGCCTTGGTGGCGCGGCGTCGGCGCGGCGCCTTGGCGGGCGGGGCGCTCTGCTCGTCGTTCGCGGGGGTCGTGCTGTCGGTGGGCTCGTCGAGCACCGGGTCTCCGGATCCGGTCGGCACGTGACGCGGCCGCGCCGACCCGGGTGGGGTGGTACCGGAGCCGGCCGGGTGGCCGACGCCGGAGAAAGTCTGGAGTGCTCCCCTAGGTCGAGGAGCCGGCGGCGGCCTGCTCGAGGTCGGCGTCTGCTCGCGTTGCCCC
>JAHWKB010000413.1 GCA_019348115.1 Actinomycetota bacterium
TGGGTGGACGACCTCTGCCGCTGGGAGCCCTCGATGCGGGTCTGCGACGGCGTCGACGACTGCGTGAAGGCGGTCCGGGAGCAGCTGCGCGCCGGCGCCGAGGTCATCAAGATCTGCGCGTCGGGCGGCGTCATCTCCGAGCGCAACGACCCCCGGCACCAGCAGTTCACGCGCGCCGAGATGGAAGCGATGGTCGAGGTGGCCGGGATGGCCGACCGCAGCGTCATGGCCCACTGCCACGGCGCCGGCGCGATGCTCGCCGCCGTCGAAGCCGGGGTGCGCACGATCGAGCACGGCACCTACATCGACGCCGAGGTCATCGCGGCGATGGCCGAGCGCGACGTGCTGCTCGTCCCCACGCGGATGATCGGGCACGAGATGCTCGAGCACGCCAGCGGCATGACCCCGGAGATGAGCGCGAAGATGCGCGTCGTGTACGACGACGCCGCGGAGGCGATCGCGGCCGCGCACCAGGCCGGGGTGCGCTTCGCCATGGGCACCGACGTGCTGCTGTCCGGCCTCGACCTGCCGGCGGCCTGGGGGAACAACGCCCGCGAGCTGCCGCTCCTGCGCGAGCTGGGCCTCAGCCCGCTCGAGGTCATCGAAGCGACGACGGCGAACGGACCGGACACGCTCGGGGCGCGGGCTCCCCGGTCGGGGCAGCTCGTCGCCGGCTACGACGCCGACGTCCTCGCGGTCACCGGCGACCCGACGACCGATGTGGGCGTGCTGGCGGAGCCGGCCAACGTGACCCACGTCTGGCAGACCGGCCGCCTCGTGCACGAGCGGGTCGGAGCGACGGCGTGAGGGGCCGCGGTGGCGGACGCGGCTGCGCGGGGCGCGCTCGGGGTTCGCGTCCGCGCGATGAGAGGTTAGGCTCACCTAACACGCGACGACCCGCGTCGCGCCGGAGCCGTGTCGAGGCACCCGTGTACGTCTGCCACTGCCGGGTCGTGAACGACCGCCAGATCGCCGAGGCGATCGCGTGCGGGGCGACCGACGTCTGCGCCGTCGCCGACGCCTGCGGGGCGGGGATCCGTTGCGGAGGCTGTCTCCCGACGGTCCGGTCGATGCTCGCCGAGCGGGGCCTCCCGACCGACGACCACCTCAAGGTCGCGGACATCCGCGCCCAGCTCGCGGGCCGGTACCTGGCCGCCGACGAGGTCTCCGCGTAGTAGCGTCGCGGACCCCCGCACGCACGCGACGAGGAGCACCCCATGGCCGGCGACGACGAGATCCTGGAGCTCCTGAACGAGCACCTCACCGCCGAGCTCACCGGCATCAACCAGTACTTCCTCAACGCGAAGATGCTGCAGAACTGGGGGCTGCCGGGACTCGCGAAGCTCTTCCGCGACCGCTCCTACGAGGAGATGCGCGACGCCGAGGAGCTGATGGACCGCATCCTCTACCTCGACGGGCACCCGAACCTGCAGCGCCTCGACACGCTCCGGATCGGCGAGAGCGCGGTCGAGATGATCGAGCTCGGTCTCGAGTTCGAGCGCGAAGCCATCGAGCGGCTCCAGCGCGGCATCGACCTCGCCGGTCGCAAGAGCGACCACGGCACCCGCACCCTCCTCGAGGGCATGCTGCGCGAGGAGGAGGAGCACGCGGACTACTACGAGTCCCAGCTCTCCGCGATCGAGCTCGTCGGCGAGCAGGCCTACCTCGCCCGCTACACCCTCCCCGAGTCCACCTGACCCGCGCGCCCGGGGTGAGGCGCCGGCAGGGACGGTGGCCGGTCACGGCGAACTCCCTTCCGGGAACGGAAGGACGGCGATGGTGCTCGCACGCGTGCTGGTCGGGAGCGTGGTGGCGGCGTCGCTCACGGTCGGCACCGTCGTCAGCGCGACGCCGACGGAGGACGGCGTCGTCGTCTCCGCCCACCGCGGTGGCGCCGCGTACGCGCCGGAGAACACGATGGTCGCGTTCCGGAACGCGGTCCGGCTCGGCGTCGACCAGCTCGAGGCGGACACGCAGCTGACGGCCGACGGCCGCCTGGTGCTGATCCACGACGACACCGTCGACCGCACCACCGACTGCAGCGGCTCGG
>JAHWKB010000142.1 GCA_019348115.1 Actinomycetota bacterium
GCTGCTTGAGGATGGGCTTGACGTCCTCGATCGCCTGGCCGACGACCTCCTCGGTGGGGGCGGACGCGCCCATCTCGATCTTGATGAAGCTGTCGGGGGTCGCCTCGGCCTCGATCATGAGGATCGCGACCTCGCCGTCGTCCTCGACGCGGCCGGCGACGACCATGTTGAAGACGCCCTCCTCCTCGAGCTCCTCGAAGGTGGGGAAGGCGACCCAGGAGCCGTCACGCATCATCGCGTAGCGGACCGCGGCGACGGGACCGTCGAACGGCACGCCGGCGAGCATCGTCGACAGCGACGAGCCGTTCATGGCGATGACGTCGTAGGGGTCGATCTGGGTCGTCTGCAGGACCGTGTTGACGACCTGGATCTCGTTGCGCAGGCCGTCCGCGAAGGTCGGGCGCAGCGGGCGGTCGGTCAGGCGGCAGGTGAGGATCGCGTTCTCGGAGGGGCGACCCTCACGCTTGAAGAACGATCCGGGGATGCGGCCCGCCGCGTACATCCGCTCCTCGACCTCGATGGTGAGGGGGAAGAACGGCAGGAAGTCCTTGACGGGACCGGCCGTGGTCGTGGTGAGGACCTTCGTGTCGCCGACGGCGCTGATGACCGCGCCGCCCGCCTGCTGGGCCAGCATGCCGGCCTCGAAGGTGATGGTCTTGCCGTCGATCTCGACGGAATGTTCGAACGTTCCGAGCTTGCCCACGTCGGGGCCTCCTTGCTCTCGTGTGCGCCACGACGAGCACGTTGGCCACCAGGGTCCCCGGGTCGGGGGGCCGGACATCAGTGAGGGCAACTCGAACGCCACCGGGTCCGGGCCGCTCCCACCGGAAGTGGGGGCGCGGAGGGTGGCGGGGCTTCGACCTGTCTCCACTGACGACCGACCGTCAGCGGTGGTCACGCGTTCTGCGCGGCGCGGTCCGCGGGTCACTCCCGCAGGACCTCGTGTGTCTGGGTTTCTCTTCTCTCGTACGGCTGTGCTCGGTGGCACGTGTCCAGCCTACTCGGCCGGACGGCATCGGGCCGGGGAGGTCCCCGGCCCGACGGTGGTGCGGCCTATCGACGCAGCTCGAGGGTCGCGATCAGCGACCGGTAGCGCTCGATGTCCTTGCTCTTGAGGTAGTTCAGGAGGCGCCGGCGCTGCCCGACGAGCATCAGCAGGCCACGGCGCGAGTGGTGGTCGTGCTTGTGGACCTTGAGGTGCTCGGTGAGGTGGCTGATGCGCTTCGTGAGGAGCGCGACCTGGACCTCGGGGGAGCCGGTGTCACCCTCGGAGCGGGCGAACTGGTCGATGATGGCTTGCTTGTCTTCGGGCAGCGTGACGGCCACGGGTGCTCCTGTTACGTGATGGCCCTGCGTCGCCGGGCGCGAGGCGGACCTCGCACGGGGACCCCCGTCAGCGCTCGAGCGGAGCGGCGACGCGTGCGGCCGGCGGAACTCGCCCGGCCTGTGGTGAGGATCCCGACGCCCGAACGGGCACGGTTGGATGCGACCCGGACGGGTCGCACGCCGACGAGTATGGCCCAGCACCCCCGGAACGGCAAACGAACGGGGGTGCTGGAGCATCACGTGACGGGGACCCCGAGGGCCATGCGGCTCACGACCTCGCGGAGGTGGTCGAGGTCGAACGGCTTGGTGAGGTAGTAGTCGGCGCCGGCGGACCACCCGGCCCACACGTCGGCGTCGCTCGCGAGCGCGGTCGAGACGATCACGCGCGTCCCGTCCCAGGCCGCATCGCCCCGGAGCCGACGGAGGACCTCGAGCCCGTCCACCCCCGGCATCATCACGTCGAGCACGACGACGTCGACCGGGGCGCCGGCGAGACGGTCCACGGCCGCCGCACCGTCCGTCACGACCTCGGTCGTGTAGCCCTCGAGCGCGAAGGTCATCTCGAGCATGGTCGCGACCGCAGGGTCGTCCTCGGCGATCAGGATCCTGATCATGTTCCGTGCCTCCCGTCCCCCGGGGTGCCGGCGGCGCCGGCGGCGCTGGGGCCCGTCCTCGGGGCCTGCGTTCGCTGTCGGCCGGCGGCGGACGGACTGAAGCGGTCGGATCAGGCGAGCCGCGACCGTGCGGTGTCGATGTCGCGCCGGATCTGCGCGACGAGCTCGTCGGGCCCGTCGAAGCGGCGCTCGTCGCGGATGCGGTCGACGAAGGACAGCACGAGGCGGGTGCCGTAGAGGTCGAGGTCGGTGTCGAGGAGGTGCGCCTCGACGGTGACGGTCTCGCCACCGAACGTCGGTCGGGTCCCGATGTTGACGACGGCCGGGTGGTCGGTGGGCGCTCCGAGGACGGACGCGGTCGCCGCGTAGACGCCGCCGGCGGGGACCTGGAGCCGCTCGTCGACCTGGACGTTGGCGGTCGGGATGCCGATGGACCGCCCACGGCCGTCGCCCCGGACGACGGCACCCTCGACGACGAACGGACGCCCCAGCGCCTCGGCCGCCCAGGCGACGTCGCCGGCTTCGAGGTGGGACCGCACCTCGGTCGACGAGATCGGGGTGTCGCCGAGGTGGAGCAGGCTCATCGCCTCGGTCTCGTAGCCCAGCGCGGACCCCTGGTCGGCGAGCATGACCACGTCGCCGGCGGCCTTGTGCCCGAAACGGAAGTTGGTCCCGACGATGACCTTGCGTGCCTGGAGCGGGCCGGCGATCACGGTGGAGATGAACTCCTGCGGCGGCTGCTGCGACCGCTCGAGGTCGAACGCCAGCACGAGGACGAGATCGACGCCCTGGTCGACGAGCGTCGCGACCTTGCGGTCGCGGTGCTGGAGGTAGCGCGGCTGCGAGCCGGGACGGACGACCTCGGCCGGGTGCCGGTCGAAGGTGACCGCGACCGAACGGACGCCCCGGTCCTCCGCCTCGCGGACGGCTCGGCGGATCAGCGTCTGGTGGCCGCGGTGCACGCCGTCGAAGAACCCGATCGTGACCACGGACGGTGCCGGCTCGACGTCGTCGAGGGCCCAGGCCACGCGCGTCAGATCGTTGTCGCTCACGCCTCGCTCCCGGACGCTGGTGGGGCCGCGAGCTCCTCGGGTCGGAGCCACACGAGCTCGCTCTCGGCGCGGCCGTCCCGGTCACGGTAGACGCCCACGAGGCGATCCCCGGAGACGACGACGTAGCGCTCGCCGACGCCGGCGACACCGAACGCGGGGAGGCGCTTGCCCTGGGTCAGCGCGAGCAGGTCGTCGGGGTCGATGACCTCGACCTCCGGCAGCCCGCGGACGGCGTCCCGTGGCGGGACGAGGAGCGAGCCGAGCCGGCCCTCGTCGCCGGCGGCCCGCACCTCGTCGAGGGTCACGGCCGTGTCGACGGTGAAGTGGCCGTTGGCGATGCGCCGGAGCGACGCCAGCGAGCCACCGACGCCGAGCTCGGCACCCACGTCCGCCGCCAGGGTGCGGACGTAGGTCCCCGCCGAGCAGGTCACCAGGAACGATGCCTCCGCCTGCGGACCGGGGACGAAGTCCTCCAGCACCAGCTCGTGGACGGTCACGCGGCGCGGCTCGCGCTCGACGACCTCGCCGCGGCGGGCCTTCTCGTGCAGGCGCTCCCCGTCGACCCGCACCGCGGAGACCATCGGCGGCACCTGCTCGATCGTGCCCTGGAACCGCGTGAGCGCCACGCACAGGGCGTGCTCGTCGATGCCCGACGCGTCGGCCTCCCGGACCACCTCGCCCGCGCCGTCCTGGGTCGTCGTCTCGCGTCCCAGGACCATCGTCGCCGCGTACGTCTTGCGGCCGGCCTGCAGCGCGGTCACGAGCTTCGTCGCGCGACCGAGGCAGCACACCAGCACGCCCGTGGCGTCCGGGTCGAGCGTCCCGGTGTGGCCCACCCGGTGCTGACCGGCGGCCCGGCGCACGACCTGGACCACGTCGTGGGACGTCATCCCCGCCGGCTTGTCGACGACGAGCACGCCCTCGAGGTCGGGCTGCCCGTCCGTCCGGCTCCTCCGCCGACGACCCATCAGGCGGGGTCCGCGGGGAGCTGCTCGTGCTCGAGCGCCTCGACGACACGGGCCACGAGCTCGTCGATCGGCGCGGTGGCCGAGAACCCGGCGGAGAACGCGTGCCCGCCGCCGCCGAGGTGCTGGGCGAGCCGGCCGACGTCGACGCGGCCCTTGGACCGCAGCGACACCCGCCACTCGCCCGGGCCGGTCTCCTTCGCGATCATGGCCACCTCGGCGGAGTCGACCGTCCGGAGCAGGTCGATGAGGTCCTCGAGCTCCTCGACCGCCACGCCGTAGGTCGCGAGGTCCTCCTCGGTGACCCAGCCGTGGACGAGGCTTGCACGCGGCACGAAGGCGGCCCGCTCGAGCATCCGCCCCATGACCTTGAGGTAGCCGAACGAGTGGGTCTCGAACATCTGCCGGCTCATGGCGTCGTGGTCGATGCCACGGTCGAGGAGCTGGCTGCCGAGCTCCATCGCGGCGCGGTCGGTGTTGGCGTACTGGAAGCGCCCCGTGTCGGTGACGAGCCCGACGTAGAGGCACGCCGCGAGCTCGGAGTCGAGGTCGCCACCGAGCCGGTGGATGAGCTCCTCGGCGAGGACGGCCGTGGCGGCGGCGCTCGGGGCGATCAGGTGGGTCGTGCCGAACCGCGGGTTGCCGGGGTGGTGGTCGACGACGATCGTGGGGCGACCGTCGACGAGGTGCGCGAGGCTGCCCAGCCGGTCCCGGCTGGCGGCGTCGAGCGTGATGACGAGGTCCGGATCGGCCGGCACCTCGTCCGGCGGCGTCAGCTCGTCGAGGCCCGTGAGGAACGTGTACTGGGGCGGCACCTGGAACGGCTCCGATCCCCACGACGCGACCGACCGGACCCCGAGGTCGCGGAGGGTCAGGTGCAGGGCCAGGAGCGAGCCGAGCGCGTCGCCGTCCGGATCGGTGTGGCACAGCAGCACCACGACCCCGTCGGCGTCGGCCACGGCGCGGACCGCGCCGACCGCCGCGTCCCAGTCGGCCTCGGTGATCTCACGCCGCCACGGCGCGTCCGTGCCGCCGGCGCGACGCCGGTCCGGTCCCTCGTAGCCGCTCACGTGTCGTCGGGGGTCGCGTCGCCGACCGAGGCGCCAGGCTCGTCGTCGCCGTCCGCCGCGGGACGGTCAGGATCGTCGCCCATCCGACCGTCGCGGCGCGCCTCGGCGAGGAGGGCGTCCACCCGGGAGGCGTGCTCCGCGACGGGGTCGGGCACGAAGGTCAGCTGCGGGGTGTTGCGCATCCGCACCCGCCGCGCGAGCAGGCTCTGCACCCGTGGGGCCGCCGACTCGAGCGCCGCCGCGGCCTCGTGCGCCGGGGCCACGCGGTCGCCGCCGCGGCTCCGCGGGTCGGTCGAGATGAGGTCGGGGTCGAGCGTCGTGTAGTACGCGGTCGCCTGCTTGACGTCCTGGGTGACCTCGACCTCGGTGATGGTCACGAACGCGAGCCGCGGGTCGGCGAACTCGGTCTCGAGGATGTCGGCGATCGCCTCGCGGACGGTCCCCTCGAGCCGGGGGTTGCGCTTCTTCACCATCCGTCGATCTCCATCTCCGTGTCGTCGCTCGGCGGCGCGAACTCGGTGCTGTCGGTCTCGAGGACCTGCACGTCGCCCACCGCGGCGGTGACGACGAGCCGCGGGTCGCGCTCGATCACCGCGACCACCCGGTCGAGCACGCGGTCGGCGCCGGTGATGCTGGAGGCCGCCACGGCCACGCCGAGCGCGCCGCGCTGCCACAGGTCCTGGTAGCCGACCTCGGACACGCTCACCCCGAGATCGCGGACGAGCGCGGCCTTGGCCTTGTTGAGCAGCGCCCGCTTGCCCTTGAGGCTGTCCACGCCGGGGAGGTGGAGATCCACCCGCATCATCCCGACGTGGACCGCCCCCGGTCCCTTGTTGCGGGCCTGGCTGTCGCTCGTCATGTGTGCGTCTTCGTGGCTAGTCGAGCTCGACCTCGACGGTCTCGAAGGCCTCGATCACGTCGCCTTCCTTGAC
>JAHWKB010000414.1 GCA_019348115.1 Actinomycetota bacterium
ACCGCGGCCGAGGTCCGCGACCCGCAGGCCTGGATGGCACGCGTCGCGGACGCGGTCTGAGGTCGCCGCCGTGACGCCCCCGCCGGTCGGCACGACCCCGCCGCCGGGGCCGCTCCCCGAGGGCCAGAGCCGCGACCGCATCCTCGCCGAGGTCGGCCGGGCGCTCGACGTCGTCCCCGAGGGCACGACCGTCCTCGTCGCGCTGTCCGGCGGCCCCGACTCGACCGCGCTCGCCTACCTCACGGCGGAGGCACGCCCCGATCTGCAGCTCGTGCTCGGCCACGTCCGCCATGGGCTCCGCGACGACCGCGAGGACGTGCGCGTCGTCACCGACCACGCGCGCTTCCTCGGCGCGCGCCTGGAGGTCGCCGAGGTCGTCGTCCGTCCGACCGGCGAGGGCGTCGAGGCGGCCGCGCGGGCCCACCGGTACGCGGCGCTCCGCCGGCAGGCACGCGAGGCCGGCGCCGCCTTCGTCCTGCTCGGGCACACCGCCGAGGACCAGGCCGAGACCGTCCTGATGCGGCTCGCGCGCGGCACCGGCGTCCCCGGCCTCGGCGGCATGGCCGTCAACCGCGGAGGGCTGCTGCGTCCGATGCTCCGCCTGCGCCGCAGCGACGTGCGTCGCTTCGTCGTGCACGAGGGCCTCGCCGCCGTCGAGGACCCGATGAACCGCGACCGCACCTTCACGCGGACGATCGCCCGGTCCGAGGTGCTGCCCGTCCTCGCCCGGCTCGGCCCCGACCCGGTCGCCGCGCTGGCGCGGCTCGCGGACGTCGCCCGCGACGACGCCGACAAGCTCGATCTCGACGCCTCCCAGGTGCTCGTCGGCATCGTGCGGCGGTACGGCCCGGTGTGGCTGCTGCGGCGGGACGACCTCGACGGCCTCCACCCGGCCATCGCCAACCGTGTCGTCCGCGACGTCGTGTCCCACGCCCGCGGCACCGACGATCCGCCCTCGGCGTCACAGGTCGCGCGGGTCCTCTCGCTCGAGGCCGGCGCGGCGGCGGACCTGCCCGGCGTCTCCGCCACCGCCGGCGGGGGCTGGCTCGCGATCGGCCCCCAGGACCTCGTCGAGGCGCCCGACGTGCCGCTCGCCGTCCCGGGGCGGACCCGCTGGGGACCGGGCCGCGTCGACGTCGTCGCCATCGACGAGAGCTCCGCCCGACCCGCCGACCGCCAGCTCGCGCTCGACCTGGGCGAGCGCTGGAGCCCACCCGACGTCGAGGTCCCACCCGGTCTCGTCCCGCCCGGCGGCCGGGACGAGCTCGGCCGGGTGGTGCTCGGCGAGGTCCACGTCCCCGAGCTGGTCGTCCGCGCACGCCGCCCCGGCGACCGCATCCGCACCGGCGGTGGGACCCGCAAGCTCCAGGACGTGCTCGTCGACGCCGGTGTCCCCCGGCTCATCCGAGACCTCGTCCCGCTCGTGGCGCACGGTGACCGCGTGCTGTGGGTCCCGGGCATCGCCGTCGACGCCGCGGCGCTGGCCGCCGGCCGCCGATCGCCCCGGCTGCTCCTCCACCTCGCCGGCTAGCCTCCCGACTCCCCGAACGACGGCCGCCGCCGGCCAGGAGCAGTGATGGACACCGACCGGATCGCGCCGGAGCTCGCCGCCGACATCGAGTCGGTCCTCGTCAGCCACGACGCCATCCAGGCGCGACTGCGCGAGATCGCCGACGAGATCGAGAAGGACTACGAGGGGAGCGAGCTCCTCCTCGTGGGCGTCCTCAAGGGCGCCTACCTCACGATGGCGGACCTCTGCCGCTACGTCCGGCTGCCCGTGAACGTCGACTTCATGGCGTGCTCGTCCTACGGCTCGTCCACGCGCTCGTCCGGTGTCGTCCGGATCCTCAAGGACCTCGACACCGACATCGAGGGCAAGCACGTCCTCATCATCGAGGACATCATCGACTCGGGCCTGACGCTCGACTACCTCGTGAAGAACCTGCGTTCGCGCAAGCCCGCGTCGCTCGAGGTCATGACGCTCCTGACCAAGCCGTCCCAGCGCAAGGTCGACCTCGCCGTCCGCTACACCGGCTTCGAGGTCCC
>JAHWKB010000143.1 GCA_019348115.1 Actinomycetota bacterium
GACGTGGCCACTCGGCCCCTATCGTGGTCCGCACGCTCGGGTCGGCCGGATCCCCGGGAGTCCCGCGCGTACCGACGTTGGGGGAGATCATGCACCAGACCCGTTCCGTGCGCGCCGGCCTGACCGCGGCGGCGGTCGCCGCGGTCATCGCGGCCCCGTCCCTCGGCGCACCGGCGCTGGCCCAGGCCGGCCCGGGCGCCGACTGCGTGGACGGGAGGGCGGGCATCTACCCGTGCGACCACGTCGACATGGACTCGTTCCTGCCGCTGCCGGTGCTCGGCCTGGGCAACGGCAACGACATCTGGGGCTGGACCGACCCCGAGACCGGCAAGGAGTACGCCCTCATGGGGTCGAGCCTCGCCACGGGCTTCGTGGACGTGACCGACCCCGCGGATCCCGTGCTCATCGGTTACCTCCCGAGCGAGGTGCCGGGCGTGTTCCTGCTGTGGCGGGACATCAAGGTGGCCGACGACTTCGCCTACATCGTGTCCGAGATCGATGGGCACGGGATGCAGGTGTTCGACCTCACCAAGCTCCGCGACGCCACCGGCTCCCCGCCCACCATCTTCTCCGCCGACGCCGTGTACACGGGTGGCCCCGAGGGCGAGGAAGGGTTGGGGCACGTCCACAACGTCTTCGTGAACGAGGAGACCGATATCGCCTACCCCGTCGGCTCCAACACCTGCATCAACGGCGGGGACGACCCGGAGAACGGCGGCCTGCACATGGTGGACGTCAGCGACCCGCGGAACCCGACGTTCCTCGGCTGCGCCCTCGTCCCGGCCCCCACCGACCCCGAGGCCCCCAACAACAACTACTCGCACGATGTCCAGTGCGTCGTCTACCGCGGGCCGGACCCCGACCACCAGGGCAGCGAGATCTGCTTCGGCTCCAACGAGGACGCCGTGGTGATCTACGACGTCACCGTCCCGACCGCGCCCGAGATCCTGTCGGTCACCGGCTACGACACCGCCGCCTACACCCACCAGGGCTGGCTGAACGCCGACCAGTCCGTCTTCGTGTTCGGGGACGAGCTCGACGAGCTCGACGGCACGGTCGGCAACACCACCACCTACACCATGGACGTGTCCGACCTCGACGCCCCTTCGGCCCCCAAGGCGTTCACGCACGACAGCACCGCCATCGACCACAACCTCTACCTCACCGACGGGTTCATGTACCAGTCGAACTACGCGGCCGGGCTGCGCATCTTCGACCTGGCCACGTCGTCGCTGGTGGACGCCGAGCTCACCGAGGTCGCGTTCTTCGACGTCTTCCCCGCCGGGGACCCCACCGAGTTCGTCGGGACCTGGAGCAACTACGCGTTCTTCGACAGCGACACGGTGGTCGTCAGCACCATCCTCTCCCAGGAGTCCGGACTGTTCGTGCTCGACCCGAACCTCACCAAGGTCTCGATCGGCGACGCCGCGGCCACCGAGGGCGACGGGGGCACGACGCCGATGACCTTCGAGGTCGTGCTGGAGGAGGCGACCGACGACCCGGTGACGGTCGCCTTCCAGACCGCCGACGGGACGGCGGTCGCGGGGGAGGACTACGAGGAGGCGTCGGGGACCGTCACCATCGGGCCCGGGGAGACCGTCGCGGAGATCACGGTGCAGGTGCTCGGGGACACCGTCGAGGAGGGCGCCGAGACCTTCACCGTCACGCTCTCCGACCCCCAGAAGGGCCTGCTCGGTGACGCCGAGGCGACGGGCACGATCCGGGATGCGCAGAGCGACGCTGCGCCGGGAGGTGCTGGCGACGGGGACGGGGCGGTCCGCGAGCCCGCCCCGCCGTTGCCCGCCACCGGCGGCGGCCTGCTGTGGGTGACGCTGGGAGGCGTGCTCCTCGCCGCGACCGGCGGGCTGCGGAGGCGGCGCCGGTGACACGAGCCTTCCCGGGTCGCTAGTCGGCGAGCTCGACGACCTCGAACGCCTCGACGACGAGGACGGTGTCGCCGGTGAGCTCGTAGGAGTCAGCCTCGAGCTCGGCGGCGAGGAGCTCGCCGACGACCTCGCGGAAGTGCTGGATGTCGTCGGCGAAGCCCTCGCCGGCGACGAGGCGGGGGTCGGGGGCGCCCCAGGTGGTCTCGAAGACGTCGGTGATGCGGAGGTTCGCGACGGGGTCGCCCTCGGGGTCGATGAGGGTCAGGACGCGACCGACGCCGGCGTCGATGTCGGCGCGCTCGTCGACGTCGAGGAGCTCGGCGGGGGTGGTCAGCACGGTCTTGGATCCCGCGACGATGCGCTGGGTCAGGAGCTCGCCGGCGCCGCCGTCGTCCTCGCCGCCGAGCTGGATGACGTCCTCGTGCACCTGCATGTGGGCCCTCCCGCGGGCGGTCGTCGCGACCGCGGTGGCAGTCAACCAGCCTCGACGCGGGACCGTGCACGCGCGAGACTGGCCCCGTCGCAGAGAGAGGGACCGCCGTGTGCCGCAGCATCAAGACGCTCCGTCCGCCGTTCCAGGAGACCGTGACCGACGAGGACGTGCGGGCGGCGGCGCTGCAGTACGTGCGCAAGGTCTCGGGGTTCCGCACGCCGGCGGCGCACAACGCCGAGGTGTTCGAGCGCGCGGTCGACGACGTCACGGCGGCGACGCTGGCGCTCCTCGACGAGCTCCAGGTCCGCGGGCCGCGGTCGGCCTGACCGGCTAGAGCTCGCGGCGCGCCAGGCGCCACCGGGCGAGGACGAGGAGCCCGGCCGTCGCGACGACGGTCGACACCGCGGCGGGAAGCACCTCCGCCGGCGGGGTGCCCCGGACGAGCGCGTCGACGGCGCCCAGCAGCTCGCTCGGCACCCACGCGGCGAGGCCGGGGACGAGCGTCAGGAGCGGCAGCGCCAGGAGCAGCGCCACCGTCCCGAGGACCGTCCCGAGGACACCCGTCGTGGACGTCGCGACGGCGGCGGTCAGGGTGACGACGAAGCCGAGGTAGAGCATCCCGAGCCCCGTCCCGAGCACGACCGCGCCGAGGTCGACCGGGCCCAGGAGCGCGACCGTCACGGCGACCGCCTGCGCGGTCCCGAGCAGGAGCGCGATCGCCGCGGCCGCCGTCACGGTCACGACCCGCGGCACGAGCAGCTGCCAGGCGTCCCGCACCCGCGTGCGGAGGAAGATCGCCTGCTCGCGGTCCGCATCGATGGCGAGCGCGGCGGCCGCGACGATCACGACGGCGAGGATGCCGAGCTGTCCGGCGTTCGACACGAACTGGGTGATCCCGTCGGCGGGCGTCGGGTCGGGGACGTCGATCGTGACGTCGCCACCGAAGCGACCGAGGATCTCCGACAGGTAGCGCGCGGTGAGCGGGCCGGCCGCCCCGAAGAACAGGTACGCGCCGAGGAGCAGCAGGATCCGGTTGGTCCGGACCAGGCGGTGGCGCTCGAGGGTCCAGAGGTTCACGAGGTCAGCTCCAGGAACGCCGTCTCGAGATCGGTCGCCGGCGCGAGGCTCAGGACCGCCGCGCCGGCGTCGGCGAGGAGACGTGGCAGCGCCGTCTCGGCCCGTGCGGCGTCGGTGACGCGGACGACGAGCCGACCGGGGCCGTGCTCCTCGACGGCGGTCACGAGCGGGGACGCGCGGAGTGCCGCGACGACGTCGCCGGCAGGTGGGCGGACGGTCACCTGCACGGCCGACGAGGTCCGTCGGAGGAGGTCCGCGAGCGGTCCCTGGTGGACGAGCCGGCCCTGCTGCAGCACGCCGACGGTGTCGCAGACACGCTGGACGTCGCCGAGGATGTGGGTCGACAGGACCACGGTCCGCTCGCCGCCGAGGCGCGCGATGAGGTCGAGGACCTCCCGCCGGCCGGCGGGGTCGAGGGCGGAGGACGGCTCGTCGAGGAGCAGCACCTCCGGGTCCGCGACCAGGCACGTGGCGAGCCCGAGGCGCTGCAGCATCCCGCGTGAGTAGCCACCGAGGCGGCGGTCCGCGACCGCGGCGAGGCCGACCTCGGCGAGGGTCGCCGCGACCCGGCCGGGGTCGACGTCGGGCCGCTGCAGCGTGCGTGCCAGGTCGACCACCTCGCGTGCCGTCAGCCACGGCTCGAAGCTCGGGGTGTCGGGCAGCACGGCGATGCGGTCGCGCCCGACCCCGATCGACACCTCGCCCGAGCTCGGGGACCGCAGCCCGGTGAGGAGCGACAGCAGCGTGGTCTTGCCGGCGCCGTTGGGTCCGATGAGGCCGTAGGTCGCACCGCGGGGCACGACGAGGTCGACGGCCTCGACCGCGACGGTGTCCCCGAAGCGGCGCGTGAGCGCGCGGGTGGTGATGACCGGCGGGCCGGGTGCCGCGCCGGGGCGCGCGGCACCCACGCTCGGAGCGGGGGTGCCGCCGAGGTCGCGCTCGCCGGCGGTCGGATCCTCGACCGCTCCGTCGGGCTGGCGACCGACGATCGCGTACAGGATCGCGCCCATCGGGAAGCTCGCGAGGATCACGACCGCCCACGCCCACCTCGGCAGCCTGTCGACGGCCCGGACGCGCCGGAGGTCGACGAGGGCCAGGGCGTCGAGGACGACCGCGAGACCCAGCAGGGGTCCGACGATGTGCCACGGCACCGGTTCCACGGTGGTCCTGTACGTGAGGGGGCTGGCGGGTCGTCGGCCAGGAGAGGGGTGTGGGCGGTGGCGGATACGGTCCGCCCGGCGTCCATCCGCGGGGCGCGCGAGGAGGGGGTTCGGCTTGCCCGGGTACGACCTGCACACCCACACGGTCCTGTCGGATGGTACGACGACGCCCGAGGAGAACGTCCGCGCCGCCGTCGCGCTCGGCCTCGAGGGGCTCGGCGTCACCGACCACGACACCACCGCCCCGTTCGAGCGGGCGCTCGCGGCAGCGGAGGGCACGGGGCTCGAGATCGTCCCTGGCACCGAGTTCTCCGCCGAGCTCGACGAGTCGTCGGTCCACGTCCTCGGCTACTGGGTCGATCCGGCCGACGCGCCCCTCCAGGAGGAGATGGACCGCCTCCGCAACGAGCGATCACGCCGCGCCGAGCAGATCGTCGCGCGCTTCAACGACCTCGGCATCGCGATCACCTTCGCGCGCGTGCAGGAGATCGCCGGTGCCGCCCCGATCGGTCGCCCGCACATCGCGCGGGCGGTGATCGAGACCGGTGCCGCCACCGAGCCGAGCGAGGTCTTCGACCGCTGGCTGCAGGACGGCGGGCCCGCGAACGTGCCGAAGTACGCCGTCGACCCGGTCGCTGCCGTCGAGCTGATCCGGGGCGCGGGTGGGGTGGCCGTCGTGGCCCACCCGGGCCTGTACGGCAAGGGGAACGCGGGCCTGGCGGACGACGTCATCGAGGCGATGGCCGCGGCGGGCATGGCCGGCATCGAGGCCGACCACCCCGACCACGACGAGGAGGTGCGCGCGCGCTACCGCGACCTCGCGGCGGCCCTCGGGCTGGTCGTGACGTCGGGGTCGGACTTCCACGGGGAGCGCAAGGCGCTCCGGCTGGGCGAGGCGACGACGTCCCGCGCGCGGTTCGAGGAGCTCCGCTCCCACCGCGGCTAGACCGCCCGGCCAGCACGTGGCAGCCTGTCCCTGCGGCCACGTCCGACCGGACAGGTGGCCCGGCCGGTGAGACACCCTCAGCGGCCGGCTCCGATGCGCGAGACTGGTCCCCACGGCCGCGTCGGCCCGGTGGAGGGCCGCCCGAGACGCCCAGCGCGTCGACGCACGAGGCGCGCGGCTCCATCTCTTCCAGGAGGCACCCCGTTGTCAGACCAGCCGCAGGTCCAGAAGGCCCAGAAGATCGTCCCCGTGCCCACGCTGCACTTCAGCGAGGGCGCGCTGGCGGGCCGGGTCGTCCGCCTGGACCGTGACGAGGCCACGCTGGGCCGTCGGGAGGACAACGCCTACGTCATCCCGGACCCCCGGGTCTCCCGCGTCCACGCCGAGATCCGCAAGGAGGCCGGCGCGGTCATCGTGACCGACCTCGGCTCGTC
>JAHWKB010000415.1 GCA_019348115.1 Actinomycetota bacterium
CTCGGCGGGCACGTCGACCGCGATCGGGACGGGCCGGAACGGGGAGTACTTGCGGCTGTTCATGCGCTCGACGATCTCGTCGACCGGCATGTCGAGGAGGTCGCTCAGCCGGGCGAGCACCTTCCCGGCGTGCTCGTCGCGCGGCTCGCCGAGCCCGTTCAGGAGCTTGCGCTTGTCCGCGCTGATCGTCTGCGCCGGACGGTTCTTGACGAGCTCCTGCCCGTCGGCGCCGAGGATCCGCCCGCGCGGGGCTTCGAGGACGACGAGCTGCACGCGGTTCGACTCCGCCAGCTGGGCGTAACGGTCGCCGGCGAGCACCTGCAGGAACCACAACCGCCCGAAGAGCGCCAGGAACAACGCCACGATGACGCCGGTGACCAGGGTCAGGCGCAGTGCCGGTGTGGCTTCGCTGTTGCTCATCGCGGACGGACCCGTGGACGGAGGAGGAGGACGTTCGGGCGGCGCTGAGCAGCGCCCCGTCTCCCGAACGAGCTCCGGCAGCCGGAGTTCCCCGGTCCCCCGGCGGACGGTACCACCGGCTCCAGCAGCGCGGTCCTCGCACCCCGTCAGCGGGGCGCCGGCGCACCCTCCAGCGGGAAGCGTCGGCCGAGCCGGGACACGATGCCCGACACGATGGGCGCGAGCAGGGTGTTGTAGAGCGCCACGAACAGCGACGCCTGCAGGACGAGCGCCATCGTGTAGCGCTCGTCCCCGAGGAGACGGGACAGGAGGCCGTACCCGGCCGTCCCGAGGAGGCCGGACAGGAACGCCATGATCACCGGTGCGGTCACGGACTCCGGTGCGAGGTACGGGCGCGCCAGCCCGATCGTGTACCCCACCCCGAGGTAGACGAGCGCGGACAGCCCCACGGGTGACTGGTGGAGCAGCAGGTCCGTCAGGATCCCCGCCGCGAACCCGATCCGCAGGCCGGCGAGCGCGCCCTCGCGGAGCGCGAACACGGCCGTCACCAGCAGCAGCAGGTCGGGGCGGAAGCCGACCAGCATGAGGTACGGGAACAGCGTCGTCTGGAGGAGCGCGGCCGTCACGAGCACGAGGGCCACGATGGTGGCGCGGCTCACGTCCCGTCCTCCGTCTCGGTCCCGGTCGCCGCAGCGCCCGGCGACGACGAGGGCTCCGGCGTCGGGGAGGGCGGGATGACCGGCGGCGTGAACGGCGCGTCGATGTCGTCGGCGACGGGCGGCGGCTCGACGACCGGGGCGTTCTTCACGACGAGGACGAGGTCGAGGCGGGTGAAGTCCACGTAGGGCCGCACGAGCACGTCGCGGTTGAGGAGCGTCGACGCCTCCCCCACCGACTCCACGGACCCGATGGGGATGCCGGGTGGGAAGATGGAGTTGGAGTAGGACGACGTCACGATCTCGTCGCCGGTGCGGATCTCGACCTCCGGGTCGAGCGGGCGGAACCGCATGAGGTCCCCGCCCTGGCCGTCGATGAGCCCGGTCTCGCCGATGCGGCCGACGCGCGACGCCGCCGAGAAGTTGGGGTCGATGGCGAGGAGCACCCGCGACGCGTTCGTGGTCGTCTGGATGATGCGACCCACGAGGCCGTCCCCGTTGATCACGACCATGTCGCGCTCGATGCCCTGCGCGGTCCCGACGTCCAGCGTGACGGTCCACTCGTAGTTCGAGGGGGCGAGCGCCACCACGCGGGCGGCCTCGACCTCGAACTCCATGCGCTCACGCATGTCGAGGAGGCCGCGCAGCTCGGCGTTCTGACGCTCGAGGTCGACGAACGACTCGCGCTGATCCTCGAGCTCGGCGAGGCGCGCGGCGAGGCGCTCGTTCTCGCTGCGCAGCGAGAAGAGGTCACCGATGCCGCTGAAGGCGCCGCCCACGGGGCGGATGACGGCCGCGAGGCCCTCCTGGACCGGGCCGAGCACGGCGGTGGCGGCGCCCCGCACCGTCCCGAGGATGCCGTCGTCCTCGGCACCGCCGGAACGGAAGTCGACGGTCACGAGGATCAGGGTGACGAGCACCAGGACCGCGAGCAGGATCCGGGCCCGCTTGCGTTGGTACACG
>JAHWKB010000416.1 GCA_019348115.1 Actinomycetota bacterium
CGCCGGCGGGACCTACAAGAAGGACGAGACCGACGAGTACGCCACGGTCGGTCGCAACGACCCCTGCCCCTGCGGCAGCGGACAGAAGTTCAAGCGCTGCCACGGCGCCTGACGGCTGCCGCCTACGGATCTGTCACGACCGGCGCCGGCGTGTGGTCCTCGGGACGTGCGAGCTCGGTGATGCGCCAGCGGCCGCGGTAGCGCTCAGCCCGCATCGCGACCGCGACGACGCGGCGGCCGTGCCGGACGAGCACCACGGCCTCGCACGCGTCGCCGGTGGGTCGCTGCGAGAGCACCTTCACGACGACGATCGAGCCGGGACCGACGATCGGCTGTCCGAGGACCCGGGCCATCCGGCGGGCGCGGTCGTCGCGGACGGCGAGGCGCGCCACGACCGCCGGCGACAGCACGGGCTCCAGCTGGTGCAGCGGCCGACGCCCGACCTCGACCTCGAGGACGGCGCGGGCGACCGCGGCGCACAGCCGCTCGGGATCCGGCTCGGCAGCCGGGCGGCGCTCGATGACGTGGCGGGCGCGGGTGGGGTCGAGCTGGGCTGGGCGGCTCACGGGGCCACCTCCTCATGGTCGTGGCGGTGTGGCTCGGACGAGGAGGGGAGATCGGACGGGTGGGGGCCGGATGCGGGCTGGGGCTCCGCCGGGCGGGGCCGGGTGCCGGCGACGACGAGCCCGCCGAGGTGGGGACGGAGCCACACGGCGAGCCGACGCGCGGCGGCGTCCCCGACCCCGACGTCGGCCATGACGACGAGCGGCCACGACGTGGTGCGGTGCAGGGCGTGCACCTCGTCGACGCGGTAGCCCGCCGCGACGAGCGCCTCGCCGGCGAGGAGCAGCAGGTCCGGATCGTCGATCGATCCGGTGGACTCGAACGGGGCCGGCACCGGCTCCTCGAGCGGCAGTAGGTAGGGGTCGCCGGCCGGCGCTGCGCCGCCGGCGTCGAAGCGCAGCGGCACCGCGACCCGTCGGACCTCCACACCCTCGTAGACGTCGCCGGCGACCCGGAGCACGAGCGCCCGGACGGTCACGACGGCAGCGCCGGGGCTGGGGTGGTCGACGCCCTCGACGACGAGGTGCTCGGCGTACACGCCACCCTCCGCGCCGGGGTCCCCGTCGTCCTTACCGGTCGCGTCGGGGGTCGGCGCGCCGGCATCGGGGCCGACGGTGGTGAGCCACCGTCTCGCCGCGACGACGGCCACGGCGCGGGCCTCGTCCTCGTCGACGGCGATCAAGGCTCCCGAGCTGAGGATCGACGCGCTCGGTCCGGTCCCCGTCGGGGCGAGCGCACGCGCCCCGGGTGCCGGCAGCGGCGTCGCGGCGGCCGGTGGCGCGCTCGGTGGACCGGTCGGCGGACCCTCCATGGCCCCGGCGTCGTCGTGGCCGCCTGGGGCCCGCACCAGCAGCACGGCCACCGCGAGCCAGGGCAGCGTCGCGCCGGCGAGGAGCCAGGTCGTCCGGCACGGCCGGCGGACGGCCGACGGTGGCTCGAGCTCGTCGACGTCCAGCCACGCCGGCCGGTCGGCCTCCCGCGGATCCGCTCCCATCCCCGACTCCTGTCCGTCCGTCTCGGACGCAGCGAGCGCGTCCTGACAACGCTCCTACCTTGTTAGGTCGTGTTGGAACTTCTAACACGACGTTCGGGTCGGCGGCAAGGGGCGGTCGGGTGCCGGTGGACGGGGCGTCCGGGCGACCCCCTATCCTCGGAGTCCTGCGTCCAGCCACCACGAGGAGACGACGCTCTTGGAGACCGCGGACGCGACCGCCGGCGCCACCCCGGACGAGGAGTACCCCGAGGTCCGGCCGGGGGTGCAGGCCGACGGCTCGATCGTCCGCGAGGAGCTGACCGAGGCCGAGCGCCGCGAGCTCTTCGAGGAGCAGGTCCTGCCCTACCTCGACCGTCTCTACTCCGCCGCGCTGCGCTACACGCGCAACGGCACCGAGGCCGAGGACCTGGTCCAGGAGGCGGTCGCCAAGGCCTACACGAACTTCCACCAGTTCCAGCAGGGCACGAACCTGCGGGC
>JAHWKB010000144.1 GCA_019348115.1 Actinomycetota bacterium
ATCCGCGCCATCCGCGAGATCAGCCACGACATCACCGGCACGCGGCGCGTGCGCCTCTCCAACGGCCGCGAGATGTCGGCGCTCGACATCCAGCAGGCCTACCTCGAGCGCGTGGAGCGCTTCGTCGAGTCGAACCAGGACGCCGACGAGCAGGCCAAGCACGTCGTCACCGAGTGGCGGAACGTCCTCGAGGCGCTCGCGTCGGACCCGTTCTCGCTCGGCCGCCAGCTCGACTGGGTCGCGAAGTACCAGCTGATCGAGACCTACCGCGCCAAGCACGAGCTCCCGCTGGCGCACCCGCGGGTCGCGATGCTCGACCTCGCCTACCACGACGTGACCCGCCGGCGGGGTCTCTACTACCTCCTGGAGCGGCAGGGGCGGATGCAGCGGATCCTCGACGACGAGGAGATCGCCCTCGCCAAGGACGAGCCGCCAGCCGGCACCCGCGCCGCCCTCCGGGGTCGGTTCATCCGCCAGGCCAAGGCACGCCGGCGCGACTACACCGTCGACTGGGTCCACCTGAAGCTCAACGACCAGGCCCAGCGGACGGTCCTCTGCAAGGACCCGTTCCGGTCCGAGGACGAGCGTGTGGACAAGCTCATCGCGTCCATGTGACGTCCTCCGGCCGGTCCCGGGGCCGCCGCTAGGCTCCGGCCACGGCGAGGGGAGTGGTCGGTGTCCGCGAAGGTCGAGCGTCTCGTCAACCTCACGGTCGCCCTCCTCGAGGCGCGGCGACCGATGACGTTCGACGAGATCCGCCGGCGGACGCGCTACTACGACCAGGACGACCACGAGTCCGCCCGGCGGATGTTCGAGCGCGACAAGGACGACCTCCGTCGGCTGGGCGTGCCGGTCGAGACGCGGTCGCTCGACGCCTTCGACGTCGAGACCGGCTACATCGTCGACCGCGAGGACTACGAGCTCCCCGACGTCGACCTCACCTCCGAGGAGGTCGCCGCGCTCGCGCTCGCCCTGCAGATGACCGGTGACGAGGGCGCCCGGCTCGGGCTCGCGAAGCTCTCCGCCCGCGCGCCCGACCCCGTCGACCTCTCGGGGACCGTGCCGGCGCACGTCGAGATGCGCGAGGCGCCGCTCGACGACGTCGCCCCACCGTTGATGGCACGCCAGGCGGTGCGGTTCACCTACCGCCGCGCCGACGGCAGCGATGCCGAGCGCACCGTCGACCCCTACGCCGTCGTCCAGCGGCGGGGCGCCTGGTACCTCGTGGGCCGCGACCACGACCGCGACGCGGTCCGCGCCTTCCGGCTCGACCGGACCACGAGCGGCATCGCGCCGGTGGGGGAGCCCGGCGCGTTCTCGGTGCCGGCGGACCTCGACCCGTCGGAGCACGTCTCGGGGCCGCACGAGGACGAGCTCGACGTCGACGTGGCCATCGCGCCCGCGGCGCGCTGGGAGGCGGAGCTCCGCGGCGGCGTGCCGACCCGCGCCGTGCACCGCCCTTCCGGCGACGACGTGCAGGAGGCGTGGCCCGTCTACCGGCTGCGCGCGACCAACCCGTGGCGGACGGTGTCGTGGGTCCTCGCGCTCGGCGCCGACGCGGTCGTCGTGGCCCCGGAGGCGGTCCGGGCCGAGGTCGTCGCCGCGCTCGAGGAGCTGGCGCGGTGAGCGCGACCGACGACGTGGCACGCATGCTGACGCTCGTGCCCTGGCTGCTCGAGCGGCCCGGGGCGAGCATCGACGAGATCGTCGAGTCGTTCGGGACCGACGAGCGCACGATCCGGGCGGACCTCGCCCGCCTCGACTTCTGCGGCCTGCCCGGGCTCGGGGGCGGCGACCTGTTCGAGGTCAACATCTTCGAGGACCGCGTCGTCGTCCGCATGGCCGACGAGCTCCGCCGGCCGCTGCGTCTGACGCCTCGCGAGGCCCTCCGTCTCGTCCTGACCGTCGACGCGGTCGCCGAGGCGATGGGCGACGACCTGCCGGCGCTGCGATCGGCGGTCGACAAGGTCCGCACGGCGGCCGGCGTCCCGGACGGCGTGCAGGTCCAGCTCGAGTCCGAGGGCCTCGGCTGGGTGGCGCCCGTCCGGCGCGCGATCGCCGAGGGCCGGCGGCTGCGGCTGTCCTACCAGGGCCGCTCGGACGACGCCCCGCAGGACCGGCTCCTCGACCCGTGGGCGCTGCACGTCGCGCAGGGCAACTGGTACGTGCAGGGCCACGACCACCGCGCCGACGACCGGCGCACCTTCCGGCTGGACCGCATCGCCGAGCTCACCGTGCTGGACGAGCCGACGACCCATCCGGCCCCCGCGGGCCCGCTTCCCGAGCCGCGCTACGCCCCGGGGCCCGACGACACGACCGTGGAGCTGGTGCTGGGCCGGCCCGCCCGCTGGCTCGCCGAGGTCATCGACGCCGAGGAGCTCGACGACCTCCCGGACGGGCGCCGGCGCGTGCGGTTCTCCACCGACGCCCTGCGCTGGGTCGAGCGGCTGGTCCTGATGGGCGCGGGCCACGTCGAGGTCGTGGCCCCTGTCGAGCTCGGCGCCGACGTCCGTGCCGAGGCCCGGACCGCGCTCGGCCGCTACGGCTGAGCGCGCTCCCCGTCGGCGGCCTCGTCGGGGACGGTCGTGGGTCGGACCCCGCCGGGGTCGGGCGGCGTGGTCGGGAGCGTGAAGGAGAACGTGCTGCCGCGCCCGAGCGCCGAGCGGACCTTGATCCTCCCGCCGTGGGCCTCGACCAGCGTGCGGCAGATGTAGAGCCCGATGCCGGTGCCGCCGTGCGCCCGCGTGGCGGAGCCGTCGACCTGGTGGAAGCGCTCGAAGAGGTGGGGGACGTCACCGGAGAAGATGCCGCTGCCGCGGTCGATGACGCGCACCTCGACCTCGTCCTCACCGCCCTCGATCTCGACGACGATCGACTCGGGCGCCTCGGAGAACTTCACGGCGTTGTCGATGAGGTGGTGCATGACCTGCTCCACCTTGATCGCGTCGAGCGGGAAGCGCAGCTCGCGCGGGGGCGCCACCAGGCGGATGTCGCGACCGTCGTGCTGCCGGGCGGCGTGGTCGACGGCGCGCTGCACGACGTCGACGAGGTCGACGCGGTCGAGGTGCAGCGGCGGACGGCTGCGCTCGACCCGGGACACGAGCAGCAGGTCCTCGACGAGCCGCTCGAGCCGCTGCGCCTGGTCGTGGACGGCGACGAGCGCCTTCGACCGGGCCTCCGGCGGCATCTGCTCGCCGCGCTTGGCGAGCGTGCCGGCGTAGCCCTTGATCATGGTCAGCGGCGTGCGGAGCTCGTGGCCGATGACGGCGACGAAGTCGGCCTTGAGCTGCTCCATCTCCTTCTCGGCCGTGACGTCCTCGAGGGTCAGGATGCGCGCCCCGACGAGGCCCTGCCCGGGACGGACGGGCGTCGCGCGGGCACGGAACGTGCGCGGGTGCGGCGAGAAGAGGGTGACGTCCGCGCGGCCGCCGTCGGGGGAGAGGAGGAGTGCCTCGAGCTCCGCGGAGCGGAGCTTGCCGGCGACGGGGGCGCCGATGTCGAACTTCGGGGACAGCCCGAACTGCTCGCCGGCGGCCGGGTTGATCGCGAGGAAGCGGCCGGTCTCGTCGGCGATGACGATCGGGTCCGGTACGGCCGAGGCGAGGGAGGTGAGCTCGTCCTCCTTGGTCCGGACCGACTGGAACAGGAGGGCCTTGCCGAGCGCCAGGGCGGCGTGGTTCGTGTACGTCGTGAGCGAGCGGACGGCTGAGTCGGCGGGGCCACCGGGCTCGGTCAGCGCGACGAGCAGGCCCCGCACGGCGTCGCTCGAGACGAGGGGCGCCACGACGGCGCCGAACGTCTCGTCCCTGCCGACCAGCGGGGCGAGCACGGGATCGGTCCCGACGTCGCCCACGGTGCGCAGCGACGACCCACGGAGGAGCTCCGCGAAGCCTTCGCGCCGGAGCACGGCGAGCACCCGTCCGCGCGGGACGTCGCGGTAGGCGGCGACCTCGGGTCCGACGCGGTCCTGCGGCAGGACGCACACGAAGCCCCCGTGGGCCCGCACGAGGTCACCGGCGGCGTCCAGGATGCGCTCGGCGACGTCCGGGACGTCGATCGCGCCGGACAGGACGTGGCTCGCCTCGAACAGCCGCGCCATCTCGTCCCCGCGTCGGCGGGCCTGCTGGTAGAGCTGGGCGTTGTGGACGGCTGCGGCCGCGTACTCCGCGAACAGCACCGCCAGCTCGACGTCGAGGTCGTCGAAGTCCTCGCTGCGGGTGCTGCTGTCGAGGAGGTTGAGGTTCAGCACGCCCTCGACCGAGCCGCGGGTGCGCAGCGGCACCGACACCGCGGAGCGGAGGTTGCTCTGTCGCTCGCCCTCGTCGGGATAGCGCTCGACGGGTGTGCGGCGGTCGATGAGCATCGGCTGCCCGGAGGCCGCCACGTAGCCCGAGATGCCCTGGCCGACCTGGATGCGGGTCGCCCCGACGACCTCGTGGCGGAGGCCGCGGGAGGCCCGGATGCGCAACGTCTGCCGGTCACGCGACAGCAGCATGATCGAGCCCTCGTCCGCGTCGAGGAGCCGGATGGCCTCGTCGAGGATCGCGTCGAGGGTGCCGGCGAGGTCGCCCGCCTGGTTGACCGAGCGCGCCGCCGAGATGAACGCGGCGAGGTCGTCACGGGAGAGCCGGTCGACCGTGCCGCCGCCGTCACCGTCGTCGTGCCCACGTCGTTGGAAGACCACGCACCGTCCTTGCACCGTGCCGCGGGACCTGCGGCGCCCCCAGTATCGGCGCACCTCCCCGCCGTCTGAACGGTGGCCTCGGACCGGGGGACTAGTCCGGTCGGGTGGATTCCGAGTGATACGCGTCCGGCGACGTAAAGCGCCGCTCGGGCGTGGTCGAGAGGAGAGGAGGGAAGCTCAGCGATCCGGAAGGGGCCCAGCCATGACGAGGATCCGCGCCACGTGCCCGGACTGTGGTGAGATCGACCTGCAGCCGGCCGACATCGAGCTCCACATCGTCCGCGCCGACGACGGCGAGGTCGGCGACGGCTCCAACTACCGGTTCTCGTGCCCCGCCTGCACCGTCCTCGTCACCAAGCCCGCCGACGAGCGCATCGCGCGCCTCCTCGCCACCGGCGGCGTCGAGATCTCCATCGAGCGCGACACCGTGACCATCGCCAGGGTCGACCCTGCCGAGGAGCTGCGTCGCTGCCACCCCGAGGCCCCCGTCGGCGGCCCGAAGCTCAGCTACGACGACCTCCTCGACCTCCACCTCGCCCTCCAGGGTGACGCGTGGTTCTCGGAGCTCGCGCGCTCGGTCGCCTGAGCACGCCGGTAGCCTCGGGCGTCCCCAGCTGACTCGAGGCCGCCGTGGCGACCCCTGCCCTGATCGTCGTGATCTCCGTCGCGCTCCTGACGCTCGTCGTCCTGGCGTCGACGATCGCGGTGCTGGTCGGCCACCTCAGACGGCTGTCGGCGACGCTGTCGCAGATGAAGCAGGAGCTCGAGCCGTCGCTGTCCTCGCTCGCGGCCGACGCCGAGGTCACCCGCGCCGAGCTGGAGCGGGTGTCGGACGCGATGGCGGGCGGCCCGCAGGAACCGGGCGACCGGTCCTGAGGCCGGGTCGCCGGTACGATGGCCGCACGCCGGCCGGTCCCGGCCTCCTCCTACGAGAGAAGAACACCATGGGCGTCCCTGGCGGCGGCGAGCTGATCATCATCCTCGTCATCATCCTGCTCCTCTTCGGTGCGAAGAAGCTCCCCGAGCTCGCCGGCTCGATGGGCAAGAGCATCAAGGAGTTCAAGAAGGCCACCGACGAGTCGGACGAGGACGTGGCGAAGGCCGAGACGAAGCCCGACGCCGAGTCGTGACCTCGACGGCATCTCCCGCTGCGGGGGAGATGACGCTGCTCGAGCACCTGTCCGAGCTCCGCGTGCGGATGACGCGGGCGGCGCTCGC
>JAHWKB010000032.1 GCA_019348115.1 Actinomycetota bacterium
CGCCGAACCACATGTGCGCCATCTCGTGGAGGATCGTCTCGGCGCGGCGCTCGCGCTGGGTCTCGGTGACCTTCGAGCGGAAGACGTACGCCTCGCTGTACGTGATGCAGCCCGGGTTCTCCATGGCCCCGGCCTGGAACTCCGGGACGAAGAGCTGGTCGTACTTCTCGAACGGGTACGCCATGCCGAAGGCCCCGGCGTACCAGTCGAGCCCCTGCCGGGTCAGCTCGAACAGCTCGTCGGCCTCGAGGTGCTCGGCGAGCGAGCGGCGGATGTACCAGCCGAGCTCGAGGCCGCCGTGGGTCTCGTGCACGGAGGTGTACGTCCCGGCGACGACCGCCACGATGTAGGTCGGGATGAGCGGCGTGCGCGAGAACTCCCATCGTCCGGCGTCGCCCTCGTCGGGGCGCGTGGTGACGGGTGCGTTGGAGACGACCACCCAGCCGGCGGGCGCGTCGACGGTGACGTCGAAGGTCGCCTTGAGGTCGGGCTGGTCGAAGCACGCGAACACGAGGTGCGCGTCGTGCGGCTCGAACTGGCTGTGGAGGTAGACGCCGTCGTCGCTGGGGTCGCGGAAGAACGACATCCCCTTGCCGATGTTGCGGTACTCCATCGTCGAGGTGATGGTGAGCTCGTTGTGCTCCGCGAGGTCGTCGAGCCGGACGCGCGTCGGCTCGACGTGCTCGTCGCCGAGCTCACGGCCGTTGAGGACGATGCGCTCGACCGAGCGTGCCGTGAGGTCGATGAACGTGCCGGCGCCGGCACGGGCGCAGTCGAAGGCGACCGTCACGTCGGCGCCGAAGACCTCGTCGCCGCGGGTGAGGTCGAGGGCCACCGCGTAGCGCAGCTCGCTGAGGAGCGAGGCGCGCGTGACGGCCTCGTCGCGGGTGAGGTTCTCCGTGACGGACATGCAGGCTCACCCCGTGGGAGGTCGGTGGTCGGACCCGGGCAGGCTACCGGCCGGTCCTGGTCCTTCTGGGTCGCCCCGGGCCTCCGTCGGGACCAGGAACGGGGACAACCCGAAGAGGAGCACGAGGACCGCGACGCTCACCGAGAAGTTGATGTGCATGGCCCAGAAGACCGCGAGGTGGAAGCCGGCGAGCAGTGCCGCCCACACCGCGGCCAGCCGCGGGAAGGGCAGCACCGCGATCGCCAGGAGCTCGACCAGCACGGTCACGCCGAACAGCACCGCCCCGAACGTCGGGCGCTCGATCAGGACGGTCGCGAGCGGCGGCGTCTCGCCGGTCTGGAGCATGCGGTCGGCGACGAGGCGGCCGAGGGAGCCGCTGCCGAACATGCTGGGTTCGCCTGCCCGGAGCTGCGCGATCCCGGCCAGGAGCTTCGTCGCGCCGGACAACGTGTACGTCAGGAGGACCAGGCCCTGCGCAGCGGCGATCACGTCGTAGGCCCGACGGGGCACCGAGGGATCCCCGCCGGTCGTCGGCGGCGACAGCGTCGGGACGAACGCGACCACGACCGTGGCGTAGAGGAGGTGATGGAGGCCGTGGTTGATCTTGCCGAAGCTGCCGAGCGCCGCCACGAGGACGACGACGAGCACCGCGAGCAGGAGCCGGAGGGGCCGGTGCCGGTAGCCGACCGTCGCGGCGACGGCGCTGGCCGTGAACGCGACCGTCAGCCGGACGGCGACGGTCGGCCAGTCGAGTCCCCGTGCCCACGCGACCGGCCAGAGGAGGTCGGTGGGGAGGGCCTCCGACACCTGCCAGTAGGAGACCATGCGCTGCAGCGCGGTCCCGAGCGTGAGGACCATCAGTCCGAGGAGGAGCAGGTGCACCCGCAGGTCGCTCGCCGCCGAGGGCCGGAAGCGACCGAGCGGGGTCGCCTGCCAGCGCGACCGGGGCGCTCGCCAGGCACGGCGCAGGCCGGGGGTCCCGCTCACGGTGCTGCCGGGGCGAGCTCGCGGGCCGTCCCGTCCGGGTACAGGGCGACCACCGCGAGCGTCCCGAGCTCGGCCGGGAGGTGCTCGGCGGGCACCACCCGCGTGAAGCCGGCACGCTCGAGGTCGGGGTTCCCCGTTGCCTCGACGGCGACCGCTCCGTTGGCCCCGACGCCGAGGTAGGCGATCGGTCGCGTCCCCGAGAAGAGGACGAGGCGCTCCGGGAGCGCCCCCGTCTTCGGGTCGCCGGCCCAGCCGGACAGCCGCAGGTCGCCGTCGCCCCAGGGCGTCACGCTCGTGACCGCGCCGGTCGGCGCAGCGGTCAGCTGCCAGCGTCCGTCCGGGCCGACCACGACGCCGTCGCCGCGGTCGAGGCGGTGGTCGTGGGGCACGGGCGCGTCCGCCGGTCCGAACCGTCCCGCCTCGAACGTCTCCGGCGGGACGCCCTGGACGCGCTCGAGCGGGTCGTAGCGCTCCCACACCACCGCCCACGTGGCCTCGGAGGGGAGGTGCTGGCGGCGCAGCGCCTGGATGAGGCGCGCCTGCTCGTCGGCATCCTCGCGCAGCGCGACGACGAGCGCTGCCGTCAGCTCGCTGCCGTTGATCTCGTTCCCGCGGCTGTAGCGCGACTCGAACAGCGGCACGGTCGCAGCGAAGGGCTGCGCGCCGACACCTTCGAGGTACATGGTCGGGCGCAGCCGCTCGGCCGGGATGCGCGAGAACAGGTCCCACGTGAAGAAGGGGTAGATCTCGCCGCCGGTCACGAGCCGGGCGAGGATCGCGACGACGGCGTAGCCGACGACGACGAGGACGAACGGGGTCGGGCGCACGCCGGCGACGTCCCTCAGTGCCACCACCCCCGTCGTCCCTCGCGGCGGGGCGCAGCCTACCCGTGGTCGCCGACGACGAAGGAGCCGTGCCGGCCCTCCCCGGCGAGGAAGCGCGACACGTCGGCCATGCCGCCACCCTCGATGCTCGCGAGGCCGCGGTCGTGCTCCCGGAGGAGGGCCTCGGGGAGCGGTGCGTCGAACGCCTCCAGGGCGCTGGCGCGGTCGGCGCGGAGCGTCTCCTGCGGGAACGCGGCGAGCTCGGACGCGAGCGTGATGGCCGCCGGGAGCGCCTCGCCGTCCGGGACGACGCGGTTGACGAGGCCCATCCGCTGCGCCTCGGGCGCGCCGACCGGACGGCCCGTGAGGATGAGGTCGAGGGCCGCCGACCGACCGATGAGCCGGGGCAGCCGGACCGTCCCGCCGTCGATGAGCGGCACCCCCCAGCGGCGGCAGAAGACGCCGAGGACGGCGCCCTCGGCCGCCACCCGGAGGTCGCACCAGCACGCGAGCTCGAGCCCGCCGGCGACGGCGTAGCCCTCGACCGCCGCGATGACGGGCTTCGTGAGCTGCAGGCGGGTGGGTCCCATCGGTGCGTGGTCGCTGCGCTCGAGCCGGTTCATCCGCTCGGCGTCGCCCGTCCCGAGGGCGGCGAGGTCGGCGCCGGCGCAGAACGTGCCCGCCGCGCCCGTGAGCACCGCGACCGACAGGTCCGGGTCCGCATCGAAGTCGCGGAACACGCGCTCGAGGGCGTCGGCCGTCGGGCGGTCGACGGCGTTGCGCGCCTCCGGGCGGTCGATCGTCACCACGAGCACCGGACCGTCGGCGTCGTGCCTGACCGTCACGCGGGATCCTGTCGTCCGGGAGCGGGGGGGCGACGCTAGCGCCGGCGTGCGCCCACCGGACGGTTGCTAGGCTCGGCCCAGGTGTGCGCGGCGGGAGAACACGCGAGCGCCGAGGGAGAGCGGACGGCCACCGGTCCATCGAGGGAGACGACATGCAGGAGTACACCAGCCCGGGCGAGGTCGCGACCGACCCGAGCGACAACCTCACGACGTCGTTGTGGGAGAACGCCCGTGCGTACCCCAACCGGCCCGCGGTGTCGCACCGGATCGGCGGTCGGTTCGTCGACATCTCGACCCGCGAGTTCACCGAGGAGATCAAGGCGATCGCCAAGGGGCTCATGCGCCTCGGCATCGAACCGGGCGCCAAGGTCTGCATCTTCTCGTCCACCCGGCTCGAGTGGACCCAGCTCGACTACGCCATCTGGGCCGCCGGCGGCGTGACGGTCCCGATCTACGAGACGTCGTCGGCCGAGCAGGTCGAGTGGATCGTCAGCGACTCCGAGGCGGTCGCGATCTTCGCCGAGAACGCGGAGCTGCGCGCGACCTTCGACGAGGTCGCCGGGAACCTCCCCGGCTGCGAGCACGTGTTCGTCCTCGACGAGGGCGCCATCGAGGAGGTCAAGTCGCGCGGGACCGACGTCTCCGACGACGAGGTCATGGCCCGGGCGACGGGCGTCACCGGTGACGACCTCGCCACCATCGTCTACACGTCCGGCACCACGGGACGGCCCAAGGGCTGTGCCATCACCCACTACAACTTCGTGTGGGACGCCGCCCAGGTCGAGAAGCTCGCCGGCGAGTTCTTCCGCGCCGGCGAGTCGACGCTGCTCTTCCTGCCGCTCGCGCACATCTTCGCGCGCGTCATCCAGGTCGGCTGCATCCGGTCCGGCGTGAAGCTCGGCTTCTCCACCGGCATCCCGCAGCTGCTCGAGGAGCTCGGGCTCTACAAGCCGACGTTCCTGCTGTCCGTGCCGCGCGTGTTCGAGAAGGTCTACAACGGTGCGCAGCAGAAGGCGCACGCGGACGGCAAGGGCGCGATCTTCGACAAGGCCGCCCAGGTCGCCATCGACTTCTCGCGCGAGTCCACGAGCGGGAAGGTCAGCCTCAAGACCAAGCTCCTCCACGGCCTCTTCGACAAGCTCGTCTACGGCAAGCTCCGTGACGCCATGGGCGGCCGGGTCGAGTACGCCGTCTCGGGAGGCGCGGCGCTGGGGGAGCGGCTCGGCCACTTCTTCAACGGCATCGGCGTGACGATCCTCGAGGGCTACGGCCTCACCGAGACCACCGCCGGCGCGACGCTCAACTCACCGGCCCACTTCAAGATCGGCACCGTCGGTCGCCCCATCCCGGGGTCGTCGGTCCGGATCGCCGAGGACGGCGAGATCCTGCTCAAGGGCGGCAACGTCTTCCGCGGCTACTACAAGAACGACGAGGCGAGCGCCGAGGTCATCGAGGAGGACGGGTGGTTCCACACCGGCGACATCGGTGAGCTCGACAGCGAGGGCTACCTCCGCATCACCGGCCGCAAGAAGGAGATCATCGTCACGGCCGGCGGCAAGAACGTGGCGCCGGCGGTGCTCGAGGACCGCATGCGCGCCCACCCCCTGATCTCGCAGTCGATGGTCGTCGGGGACGCCCAGCCGTTCATCGCGGCGCTGATCGCGATCGACAGCGAGGACTTCCCGCGCTGGGCCAAGGAGCACGGCAAGGAGGGCAAGTCCGTCGCCGACCTCGTCGACGACCCCGACCTCCGGGCCGAGATCCAGCGCGCGGTCGACAACGCCAACAAGGCCGTCTCCAAGGCGGAGGCGATCAAGGCGTTCCGCATCCTCCCCGACGACTTCACGATCGACGGTGGGGAGCTCACCCCGACGTTGAAGGTCAAGCGCAACGTCGTCGCCGACAAGTACGGCCACGTCATCGACGAGATCTACAGCGGCACGAAGGGCTGACGTCACCCCGCAACCTCCAGCTGGTTCCTGGCAGCGGAACGGCCCGTCGTCGGGCTGGGGCAGTCCCCGGCACCGGTCGCCTCGCGACCGGTCGTCCGTTGCCCATGCTGACTCTCGTTGCTCGGCGCGGTCGTGTGGTCGACGGTGGTCGGCTCGGCGGGCGGATGGCCGGCGCCGCCGCTCGTCGGAGGCGCCAGCGTCCAGCCGCACGGCCTGGCCGTGGCCGGGATCAGACCGTGCTCTCCTCGGCGATCCGTTGCTGCAGCCAGGCGCGCTGGGCCGGATCGGTTGCCAGCGCGGCGGCGCGGGCGAACTCCTGGTCGGCTTCGCGATGGCGTCCCAGGCGCCGCAGGAGGTGGGCGCGGCTGGCGTGCCACGGGAGGTAGCCGTCCAGGTCGAGCCGGTCGACGATCGAGAGGGCGGGGCCAGGCCCGGCGACCTCGCCGACGGCGATGGCACGGTTGAGCGCAACGACCGGTGTCGGCTGCCGTGCGTACAGCTGGTCGTAGAGCGCGAGCACCTGGTGCCAGTCGGTGTCGGCGTAGGTGGCGGCGTCCGTGTGGACCGCAGCGATGGCCGCCTGGAGCTGGAACGGGCCGGGCTCGTTCTCCCGGAGCAGCGCTCGGACCAGGGCGTGACCCTCCTCGACCAACGCGCGGTCCCAGCGTGATCGATCCTGGTCGCGGAGGACCACGAAGCCTCCTGCCGCGTCGTACCGGGCGGCGCGACGCGCCTCGGTCAGCAGCAGCAGCGCGAGCAGACCGACCGCCTCGCGCGCGTCCGGGAGGAGCTCCGCGAGCACCCGGGCGAGGCGGATGGCGTCGGCGCAGAGCTCGCCATCGCCGTCCGCGCCGGCGTTGTAGACGAGGTACAGGACGTGGAGCACGGCACCGACCCGCTCGGGGAGATCCTGCTGGTCGGGCACGCGGAACGGGATCCGTGCCTGGGTGATCTTCCGCTTCGCGCGGACCAGGCGCTGGGCCATGGTCGGCACGGCGACCAGGAAGGCGGACGCGACCGCCTCCGTCGTGAGCCCACCCAGCAGGCGCAACGTCAGCGCGATCCGGGCCTCCACGGACAGCGCCGGATGGCAGCACGTGAACAGCAGTCGCAGCTGGTCGTCGCGCACGGCTCCCACGTCGTGAGCTCCGTCGTGCCCGCGCTGCTCGAGCACCGCCAGCTCGCCCACGAGCTCACGCCCACGCGCGGTGCGACGCAGTCGGTCGATCGCCCGGTTGCGGGCGGTGGTCGTGATCCAGCCCCCGGGGTTGGGCGGCATCCCGTCCGCAGGCCACTTCCTGGACGCGATGACGAACGCCTCCTGGACGGCGTCCTCGGCCAGGTCGATGGAGCCGAAGATGCGGACGAGCGTCGCCACCGACCGTCCGGACTCCTCGCGGAAGACCCGGCCGATCGCGGCCGCATCCACGTCGGCGGTCACGGCTCCTCGGTCTCGACCTGGAACGGCCGCACCTCGATCGGGGCATGGACGCACGCGGTGACGCGCCGGGCCCAGTCGACCGCTTCGTCACGGTCGTCAGCGGCGATGACGTAGAAGCCCGCGAGATGCTCCTTCGACTCCACGAACGGGCCATCGGTGACGACCGGGCGAGCGTCCGTCGACGTGACCACGGTGGCGGTGTCCGGCCCGCTCAGGCGACCCGAGAACATCCAGGTCCCGCTCGACTGCATGTCGGCTTCGAGCTCCTGCATCTGCTGCCACGACCGTTGCTGCTCCTCGTCGGACAGCTCGGGACGGGCTGGCGCGCCGGGGCCTGCGTGGACCGACAGCAGGAACTCGCGTCGACGTCCGTCCTCCGTCGCCGGCGGCACGTCGCTGAAGTGGCTGAACGGCTCGACCTCGACGGGCTGCAGGCAGGCCGCGCTGGCCTGCCGGGCCCAGTCGAGCGCGGCGTCGAGATCGGCGACGTCGATGATCCAGAACCCGCCGAGGTGCTCCTTCGACTCGAGGTACGGCCCATCCGTGGTCACGGTCTCGGCCCCCGATCCGTCCACGACCGCAGCACGGTCTGGCCGTTGCAGGCCACCGGCGAAGACCCACGCTCCGGCGGACCGCAGCTCGTCGTTCAGCGCATCGACCCGCGCGAAGGCGAGGTCCGCCTGCTCGGGGGAGGCCTCGGCGCCGTCGGCCGTGTTGTGGACGGCGAGTAGGTACTGGGGCATATCAACGCTCCTCGTGAGGCGGGCGTCTCCCGCTCCTCACCCTGCTACGAGCGGCGCCGACGGGGATCGACAGCCTGACACAGATGTTCCGGCCGTGTGCGCCCCGTGCCCGATCGCCTCGACGCACGCCGCAGGCGGATGCGCGGCCGAGGCACCAGCCCGGAGCCAACCCCGTGCCCCCGACCGGGCGCAGCTCGACGCGATCACCCATCGCGCTGATGATCGGTCGTGCCCTCGTGATGAGCTGCTGGACCGCGTCCAGCTCCAACGCTGCACGATGCGCATCGTCGTCGTCCCAGAGCTCGACGACGTGCACGACGGCCGGGTCGCCGGCGACGCGGCTCACGACGTCCAGGCGGCAGGCCGAGACCCGTACGAGGTCGTCTGCCGACACGTCCGTCCGAGACCCCGTTCGCTCACCTCTCTCCGCGACGCTGGACCGACCCGGTCGACCGTGGGAGGCTCGCCGTGGGGCGTCGTGTCACGGGCCAGACGCCCGGAGGCGGACGAGATCAGGGACGTCTCGCCCCTCGTCGACGACGTCGAGGACCCGGCCGTGCAACTGCGCACGGGCCGCTGGTCGTGGCTCGAGCCAGGGGAGACGTCGCGCGGCATCGGGTTCGAGCTCCATCGGCGCACGCCACCGGGATGGCTGTCGACCCACCACATGGACTCCGACGCGAACGGGCGCGAGGACGCCGCCACGACTCCCGCCGGCTGGTCGGTGGCGCGAGCTGCCTCAGTCGTCGCCGGCGAGCTTCTCGGCGATCCAGGAGATGACCGAGATGACGAGCGCGCCGAGGAAGATCGAGGCGAAGCCGTCGGCCGTCAGCCCGAGATCCATCCGACCCGACAGCCAGACGACGATCCCGAGCATCAGCGCGTTCACGACCAGCAGGAAGAGGCCGAGGGTCAGGAGGATCAGCGGGAAGGACAGCGCCTTCGCGAGCGGCTTCAGCACGGCGTTCACGACCGCGAGGATGAGCGCGAGGACCACGAACGTGACCCAGTCGCCCTCGTACTCGAGCCCGGACACGACGGCGACGGCGACCCACAGGCCTGCCGCGGTCGCCAGCAGCTTCACGATCACGCGTCGAGCCTCTCGTCGGTCGGTCCCGTCACGCTATCGGCGTCGACGCGCCGCGGATCGGAGCCGGCGGCGGGGAGACGGACGACGAACCGCGTCCCGTCGTGGTCGCCCACCTCGTAGCGGACCGTGCCGCCGTTGAGCTCGGCCAGCTTGGCGACGATCGCGAGCCCGAGCCCGGTCCCTTCGACACCGGGTGGCGCGCTGCGGCTGTAGCGGTCGAAGAGCCGCGGCACGAGCTCGTCGGGGACGCCCGCGCCGGCGTCCGCGACGACGGTCTCGACCATCGCGCCGTCCCGTCGGGCCATCACCGCGTACGGAGGGGCGCCGTACTTGCGCGCGTTCTCGAGCAGGTTGAGCAGGATCCGACGACCATGGTCGGGATCGACGAGGAGCTCGAGTCGCGGCGGGATGTCGATCGAGATGTCGGGGAGCGCCGCGACCGTCAGCGCCTCGTCGACGAGATGCGCCAGGGCGACGGCCGTGGGCTCGGCCTCGAGCGCGCCGGCCTCGATCCGCGCCGTCAGCGAGAGGTCGGACACGAGCTTCGTCAGGTGCTCGGTCTGTCGCCGGATGGCCTCGAGCGACGTCCGCAGCTCGGGATCCTCGGTCGCGTGCGTCTGGCTCAGCAGGCCGGCGTACCCGCTGATGGTCATGATGGGGCCACGGAGGTCGTGGGTCGTCATCGCCAGCACCTCACGGAGGATCTCGGAGGCCAGCTCGCGGTCCCGCTGTGCCCTGATGCGGGCGGTCACCTCCCGGAAGGTCACGACCACCCCGCTGCCGGCACCCGCCACGGGGTCGAGCAGGTGCGTCGCGAGCTCCCACCAGTCGCCGTCGCCGATCTCGTACGGCGTGACGGGCGTGGGCTCCCCCGCGAGCGCGCGGGCGACCGGGTGCGGATCGACGAACCGACCCTCGGCGTCGCGCAGGACACGCGGCAGCAGCTCGGTCCAGTGGGCGAACCGGCGGACGCTGACGTCGAAGCCGAGGAGCGTCTCCGCCGCGGGGTTCGCCGCGCTCAGCCGGCCAGCACCGTCGATGGCGACCACGCCCTCGCTGAGCGCGTCCAGGACGGCGACGAGCCACTCCTCGCCGAAGCGGGGACGGGCCTTCGACTCCTCCACGCCCAACCGGACCCCCCTGACGCCGCGATGCTAGGTCGGCGGACGTTCCGGTGGTGGGAGGATCACGCCGGCGGGTCCACCTCGGGGCTCCGCGCGTCCCACCACGCCCGGTCGAGCTCGCCGAGCGCCGTCGCCGGCGGCGCGTCGGCGACGTACTCGTCGCGGATCGCCGCCCAGTCGTTCCTCGCCCCGAGGCGTGCGAGCACCGAGTTGAGGCCCCACTGGATGCGGTTCAGCAGCAGGTAGTCCGGCGGGAGGTTGAGCTTGCGGAGGACGTCGTAGTACTCGCTGCGCGGGTCGGTCGTCGAGCGCAGGACCTCCGCGGCGAACTCAGGGGTGAACTCGAACTGGTCGGCCAGCACCGGCTGGGTGTAGAGCTGGAACCACGCGAAGAGGCGGTCCTCGTCGACGCGGACCCCGGGCGGGAGGAAGCCCGACTCGCGCATCGCGACGAGGAAGTCCTCCTCGTCGCCGGCGGCGACGGCGTCGTCGACGGCCCGCATCGAGGCGTAGCGCTCGCGCGTGAACATCTTGACCGAGCCGTAGTCGAGGAACGACACGCGCCGGACCCCGTGCTCGCCGACGCCCTGGACGAGGTAGTTCCCCGGGTGGGGGTCACCGTTGAAGAGCCGGAACCGGCCGATCGAGCCGAAGGCGTAGCGGAAGATGATCTCGCCCACCTGCTGCCGCTCGTCGGGCGTCGCGGCGCGGGCGAACGCCTCGAACCGCTCGCCGCGGACCCGCTCGCTGACGAGGACCCGGCCGCGGCAGAGGTCGCCGACGATCTCGGGCACGTGGATGAACGGGTGGCCGGCGTAGCGCTGCGCGAAGGCGCGCTGGTACTGGGCCTCGCGCTGGTAGTCGAGCTCGTCGTTGACGCGGTCGCGCAGCTCGTCGATCAGCGGCCCGATCTCCTGGTTGGGCGAGATCAGCCGCGCGAGGGGGGAGAACGCCTCGGCGTTGGCGAGATCGGCACGGACCGCCTCGGCGACACCGGGGTACTGCACCTTGACGACGACCTCGCTGCCGTCCTCGAGCGTCGCGGCGTGGACCTGCCCGATGGACGCGGACGCGAGCGGCTGGCGGTCCCAGGTCGCGAAGATGGCCTCCGGCGGCGCGCCGTACTCGTCGCGCAGCACCTCCTCGATGGCCTCCGGATCGAACGTCGGCGCGTCGTCCTGGAGGCGCGCGAGCGCGTCGTGGTAGACGGTGCGCACCTCGGGCGGCAGATCGAGGTCGACGAAGGACAGGAGCTGGCCGACCTTCATCGCCGCGCCCTTCATCTCGCCGAGGACCTCGGCGAGGCGCGTCGCCATCTCCAGGTGGAAGGCCTCGAGATCCTCCTCGCGGCCGGTGAGGGAGCGCGCCTTCGCGCCGGCGATCCCGCCGGCGCCACGGATCCCCGTGCCCGCCAGGCGCGCTCCGCGACGGACCCGTCCCCCCAGTCCCTTCCTGCGCGTCACTCGGCCATCTCGGCCAGGGGGTTGCCCTCCTCGCGGGCCTTCGCGAGCCGCTCGGCGAGCTCCTCGCGACGCGCGTCGCTCAGGCAGTCACATCCCACCTCGTGCGACGCGTAGTGCCGCACCTCGTTGCGGTGGGTCGGGCACGCGGCGACCTCGAGACGGGTGATGGGCTGGCTGCGGGGCATCGGAGGGACTCCTGCGGGGTGCGCTGGTGGGGGTGGGTCGGAGGCGACCGGGAGGTCAGACGTTGAAGCGGAAGTGGATCACGTCGCCGTCCTGCACGACGTAGTCCTTGCCCTCCACACGGAGCTTGCCGGCCTCCTTGGCGGCGTGCTCGGAGCCGAGGGCGTCGTAGTCGGCGAAGGAGATGACCTCCGCCTTGATGAAGCCGCGCTCGATGTCGGAGTGGATCTCGCGGGCGGCCCGGGGCGCGGGCGTGCCGCGACGGACGGTCCAGGCGCGCGACTCCTTCGGCCCGCTCGTGAAGTACGTGAGGAGACCGAGGAGGGCATAGGCGCGCTCGATGAGCCGCTCGAGGCCGCTGCGCTCGAGGCCCAGCGACGCGAGGAACTCGTCGCGCTCCTCGTCCTCGAGCTCGGCGAGCTCGGCCTCGACCTGGGCGCAGATCACGACGACCTCGGCGCCCTCCTTCTCGGCGATCGCGCGGACGGTGTCGACGTGGGCGTTGCCGTCGGGGAGGTCGTCCTCGGCGACGTTGGCCGCGTAGAGGACCGGCTTGTCCGTCAGGAGCGACATCTCGCGACGGACGACCCCGCCGTCGTCTCCCCAGGCGAAGGTGCGCGCCGGCGAGCCCTCGGCGAGGTGGGCGTTGAGGCGCTCGACGAGTTCGAGCTCGGCCTTGGCCTCCTTCGCTCCCGTCCGGGCGGTGCGGCGGGCGCGGTCGAGCCGCTTCTCGGCGGTGTCGAGGTCCTTCAGGACCAGCTCGGTCTCGATGATCTCGATGTCGCGCGCCGGGTCGACCGAGCCGGCGACGTGGACGACGTCGTCGTCCTCGAAGCAGCGGACCACGTGGCAGACGGCGTCGACCTCACGGATGTGCGCGAGGAACTGGTTGCCCAGCCCCTCGCCCTTGCTGGCGCCGGCGACGAGCCCCGCGATGTCGAGGAACTCGATGGCCGTCGGGACGGTCTTGGCCGAGCTCGAGAGCTCCGACAGGCGGTCGAGGCGCGCATCCGGGACCGCGACGACCCCGACGTTGGGGTCGATCGTGCAGAACGGGAAGTTCGCGGCCTCCGCGCCGGCCTGGGAGACGGCGTTGAAGAGGGTCGACTTGCCGACGTTCGGCATGCCGACGAGGCCGACCTGCAACGCCACGGGAGCTCCTGGCGGACGGGGATGCGCGCGGAAGAGAGGAGGGTAGCGGTGCCCCGCTCGGCCCCCGTCCGGCTCAGCGCCGCAGCTGCCACCCCGACACGACCCACGCGGCCCCGAACGCGACGACGACCGCGATCGCCGCGGCACGCGGCAGCGACTCGAGGGCGTTGACGCCGACGCGTGCTGCGAGGACCAACAGCCCGAGCGCCCCGGCGGCCGCCAGCGACGGCCCCGGCAGCGCCCACGATCTCCGCCACGCGGCCCCGCCGAGCGTGAGCGCCGCCGCGCTCACCAGCAGCCGACCGAACACCATGCCCGCCTCGAAGGGGGGCTCGAACGGGATGGCGACACCTCCGACGGCGGCCGCGCCGAGGACGGACGAAGCGACGGCGAGCCACCGTGCCGCCCGCGCGGGGCGACCGGCCGTCACGTGCGACGCCAGGACGAACACCACGACGCCCGTCAGCAGCAACGCGGGCGGGCCCGGGAGGCCGTAGATGCGGAACAGCGCCGCGTCCGTGATCACGCCGTAGCCGACGGCGGGATCGAACCGGCTGACCTCGCCCCACGGCCGGCCGAGCTCGAAGACGCCGTGCGCGGCCCACAGCACGCCGGCGACGATGGCGGCCGGCGAGAGCCACCTGGGGCGATGCCGATCCTCCATGGCGTCTCCGACGGGCGCGACCGTTCGAGCCTAGGACCGCGCGCTGTCGCCACCGGCGCCGCGGCACGGATGCTCTAGCCTCGGCGCCCATGCGTCTGCTCGTCGCCCGCTGCTCCGCCACCTACGAGGGTCGGCTCTCGTCGACCCTGTCGTCGGCCGTGCGCCTCGTGATGGTGAAGGCCGACGGCTGCGTCGCCATCCACGCCGACGTCGGCGCCTACAAGCCGGTGAACTGGATGAACGCCCCGAACACGCTGACCGAGGGCGACGGCGAGTGGGTCGTGACCAACCCCAAGGGCGAGCGCCTCGTCATCACCCTCGAGGAGGTGTTCGAGGATGTCGCCTACGAGCTCGACACCGACCGCGGGCTGACGCTCGACGGGGTGGAGAAGGAGCTGCAGGAGCTCCTCGCGGAGCACCCGGACCAGCTCGAGGACGGCCTCGCGTGCGTGCAGCGCGAGTTCCGCACGGATCTCGGGCCCGTCGACCTCCTGTGCCGCGACCCGGACGGCCAGGCCGTGGCCGTCGAGATCAAGCGCATCGGCGAGATCGACGGCGTCGAGCAGCTGTCGCGCTACCTCGAGCGGATGGAGCGTGACCCCCTGCTGACGCCGGTCCGCGGCATCTTCGCGGCGACGACCATCAAGCCGCAGGCCCGGGTGCTCGCCGAGTCGCGCGGGATCCGCTGTGCGGTCGTCGACCTCGATCGGCTCCGCGGGGCCGAGGACACCAACCTGCGCCTGTTCTGACAGCCGTGCGGCCCGCCGGCCGGGCCGTAGGCTCCGCGCCATGTCCCTCCCCGCGCTCCCACCGCTGCCCGCGGCGACGACCGAGCTGCCGCCCGGACTGACGGCGGGCCGCCTCGACGTGGACCCGGTGTTCCTCGGTCCGCGCCGGGGACGCGTCCGCCGGTGGATGTACGCCGCGGCGGGGGACGAGGTGCGAGCCGTCGGGGCGGCCGTGGTCGACCTCGGCTTCGCCGGCACGGCGTTCGTGTGGGCGCTCGTCGACGGACAGGTCACCACCTGGGAGCGGACCCGCCCGCTGGCCCGCGGTTGCCGCGTCGGCTCGCTCCCGGCGCACGGCGGCGCGCTGACCGGCCGGGACACGGTCCGCATCGGCGGCGACGGCAGTCTCGCGATCGACGTCCTCCCCGCGGGCGGATCGGAGCGGCTGCGCGCACGGCTCACCGCGGGCGAGGTGACCCCCGCGGTGCTGGTGACCGGCACGGCCGGCGGAGGCTGGAACGTGACCCAGAAGGCGGCCGGCTACGCGGTGTCCGGCGAGCTGGGGTGGGCCGGCGCGACGACCCCCTTCGCCGGTGGGGGCTGGCGCGACTGGACCGCGGGGCGCCAGGACCGCCGGACGAGCTGGCACTGGGCGGCCGGTGCCGGCGCCACGCGCGACGGCACGGCCCGCGTCGGGCTCAACGTCTCGACGGGGATGAACGACGCCGGTGCCGGCGAGGACGTCGTGTGGTGGGACGGCGTGCCGTCCCCCCTCGAGGCCTCGACCCTGGCCCCGGCGTCGGGTGACGTGGCGGGACCGTGGATCGTGGCGGGACCGGGATGGCGCCTCGAGCTCGAGCCCGTCGGCGTCCGCGCCGCGGACGAGCAGCTCGTGCTCGTCGCCTCCCGCTACGTGCAGCCCGTCGGTCGGTTCGTCGGGACGCTCCCCGGTCCCGACGGGCGGCCACGCCAGGTCGAGCTGACCGGCGTCACCGAGCGACACGTGGCGCGCTGGTGAGACGCCGCGATGAGGCACCGGACGCGGTCGGCGGACCCGCCGCCGCGCGCCGGCGGCGGGACGACCGCAACCGCGGCCCGGCGCCGCCGCCCGAGCAGCGCCGGCTGCGGATCGCCATCGCCGCCTTCCTGTCCGTCGTGCTGGCCGGCTTCGTCGGCTACCAGGTCATCGAGGGCGCGGGACCGCTCGATGCGCTGTACATGACGGTCATCACGATCACGACGGTGGGCTACCGCGAGGTCATCGAGCTGACCACGGCCGGCAAGCTCCTCACCATCGTGCTCATCGTCGCCGGGGTCGGCAGCGCGTCCTACACCGCCCTGACCGCCGCCGAGTTCGTCGTCGAGGGACACCTGAGGCACTTCATCGAGAGGCGTCGCATGCACCGCGAGATCGAGGACCTCGACCGCCACGTCATCGTCTGCGGGTTCGGCCGTGTCGGACGGCACCTGGCGCTCCAGCTCGCCCGCGAGGGCGACCCGTTCGTGGTGGTCGACGACGACGACGAGAAGATCGAGGACATCGTCGAGCTCAACTACCCGTACATCCGCGGTGACGCCACCGAGGAGCACGTGCTCGAGGAGGCCGGGCTCTACCGCGCGCGTGCGGTCGTCGCGTCGGTCAACTCCGACGCCGACAACGTCCTCGTCACGCTGACCGCGAAGGGGCTCTCGCCCGAGACCGTCGTGATCGCCCGGGCGAAGTCCGAGGAGAACGAGGGCAAGCTCCGCCGCGCCGGCGCCGACCGCGTCATCGCGCCGTCGACCATCGGTGGGCGCCGGATCGCCCAGATCCTCACCCGTCCGGCGGTCGCGGACTTCCTCGACGGCATCGGCGGGGGAGGGGTGGACTACACCCTCGAGGAGGTGCCCGTCCGCGAGGGCGACGGCCTCGCTGGACGGAGCCTCAAGGACGCGGCCATCCGCGAGCGGTTCGGCTGCAGCGTCCTGGCGCTGCGGCACGCCGGCGAGGAGCGTCTCGACACCCACCCGGTGGCGACGTCCCTCCTCGAGCCGGGGGACGTGCTCGTCGTCATGGGCAGCGAGGACGACGTCACCGCGATGCGGCGCTCGTTCACGAGGCGCTAGCGGCTCCGCGACTGCGGCAGGCGGAGCGACGCGGCGGCGATGGCCTCGGCGAGGGAGCGGTCCCCGAGCCGGCGCGCCTCGTCGGGGGCGAACCACGCGACGTCGGGGCTCTCGCCGGCGGCCGGCGCGAGCGTCGCCGCGCCGTCCGCGACGAGGAGGTAGCGGACGTCGAGGTGGACGTGCCCGCGCGGACCCTCGTGGACGTCGACGTGGAGCAGGTGTGCGCCGCCGGCCGGGTGGACGGCGACGAGGCCGGTCTCCTCGGCGGTCTCCCGGACCGCCGCGGCGGCGGGGCCCTCGCCGGGGTCGAGGTGGCCGCCCGGCTGCAGCCAGATCCCGAGCCGCTTGTGCCGGTGGAGGAGGACCCGCCCACCCGCGTCGACCACGATCGCGGAACCCGTGACGTGGGTGGGGTCGGCGTGCTCGTCGAAGGGTCGGGGCAGCCAGTCGAGGAAGGCGAGCGTCCGGCGCAGGCTCGCCTCCTCGCTCGGCGTCCGTGGGTCGTGCCGGCGGAGCGCCCCGACGAGCTCGTCGACGACGCTCACGCGAGGAGACCGAGCGCGTCCGCCAGGCCCACACGGCGGACCTTGCCGGTCCCGGTGCGGGGGAGGTCGTCGACCACGACGATGCGCTTCGGGACCTTCGCCGGGGCGAGCTCCCCGCGGAGCCGCTCCCGGAGCTCGTCCGGATCGGGCGTGTGGCCGGCGTGCGGGACGACGGCGGCGACGACGCGCTCGCCCCACTCCTCGTCCGGGACGCCGAAGACGACCGCCTCCGCGATGCTGGCGTCGGCGAGGAGGGAGCGCTCGACCTCGGCGGGGTAGACGTTCACGCCGCCGGAGATGACGAGGTCTCCGGGGCGGCCGTCGAGGAACAGCCGGCCGTCACCGTCGAGGTGGCCGAGGTCGCCGACCGTGAACGCGTCGCCGTCCCAGACGTCGCGGGTCCGCACCGGGTCCCGCCAGTACTCCCAGCGGGCGTGGTCCGGGGCGCGCACCCAGACGGTCCCGACGGCGCCGGTCTCGAGCGCCCGACCGCCGTCGTCCCGGATCTCGAGCTGGCGCCCGGGACGGGCGCGGCCGACCGTGCCAGGGGCGCCGCGCCAGACGTCGGGCGGGGCGACGGTGAACTGCCCCTCCGTGGAGCCGTAGAACTCGAACACCGACCCCGCCGGCGCGAGCTCCAGCAGGCGCTCCTTGAGCGGGACCGGCATCGGCGCGGCGGCGTGCGCGAGGAGGGTCAGCGACGACAGGTCGTCGGCCGTGACGTCGGGGAGCGCCAGGAGGCGGTGGAGCTGCGTGGGGACGCAGAAGACCGACGTCGGCCGCACCTCGCGGAGCGTGTCCAGCCACCGCCGTGCGTCGAAGCTGGGCAGGACCGCCACGCGGCCGCCGAGGAGGGCCGTCACGAACCCGAACCGGAACGGCCCCGAGTGGTACAGCGGTGAGACCACGAGGTGGAGGTCCCCGTGGCGGCGGTCGAAGGCGTCGTGCTCGTCGTCGACGACGACCCGGCCCCAGCGCTCGTCGGAGACACCGACGGTCACGCCCTTGCGGCGCCCGGTCGTGCCGGACGTGTAGGCCATGGGTCGGGTGACCGGCCACGCGTGGGCGGGCTCCGCCGGCGGCCCCGCAGCGGCGAGCGCGTCCTCGTCGAGGACCGTCACGGGCAACCCGAGCGCCGCGAGCGCCGAGCGGCCCCGCGCCCCGACGTCGACGAGCGCCGCGCGCGGGTCGGCGTCGCCGGCGATCGTCGCCACCTCGCCGGCGGCGAGGTCGGGCGGCAGGGGGACCTGGACGATCCCCTCGAGCATCGCCGCGAGCTGGACCGCGAACGTCGCCGGCGAGTTCGGTAGGAGGGTCAGCAGCCGGTCACCGGTGCGCAGCCCGGTGCGCCGCAGGAGCGCGACGGCACGACGGACGAGCGGGCCGGGATCGAACGGCGTCGGGAGCCTCGCGTCAGGCATCGCCGGCCGGGACGAGACCGATCTCGGCGACGAGCTCGGACGGGCTACGGCGCATGCCGATGACGAACGGGCCGAACTCGGCGTACCGCGCCGAGGCCTCGTCGTAGCGCATCGTGTAGACGATGTCCTTGATGTCGCCGAGGTCGTGGGCGAACAGCGTCACGCCCCACTCCCAGTCGTCGAGGCCCGTCGAGCCGGAGACGAGCTGCAGCACGCGCCCCGTGTAGGCGCGTCCCGAGCGGCCGTGCTCGTGCATCAGGCGCTTGCGCTCCTCGAAGCCGAGCGAGTACCAGTTGTCGTCGCCCTCGCGGCGGTGCGACATCGGGTAGAAGCA
>JAHWKB010000417.1 GCA_019348115.1 Actinomycetota bacterium
AGCTCGGTCATGATCTCGTTCCGCTGCGCCCACAGCGGCTCGAGGTTCGCGATCACCCCGAGCTCGGCGAAGCGCGGCACGTCGCCGGGGTGGACGAGGTGCGTGTGCGCCACCACCGGCCGGCGATCGCGCGGGCCGTTCCGCGACGCGACGGCGGCGACCGTGTCCAGCGCGAGCCGCACGGCGGCGTCGCCGATGGCGTGCATGTGGAGCTCGAAGCCGGCGGCGTCCATCGCGGCCGCCGCCTCGAGGAGGTCGCCGCGCTCCCAGTTCAGGATCCCGCGGGGCGCCCCGGCGTGCTGGAGGTCGCCGTGGTCGCAGTACGGCTCGAGCATCGCGCCGGTGCCGCCCTCGATGACGCCGTCGACGAACACCTTCACCGTGCGGTTGGTGAGCCGGCCGCCGGGAACGCCGTCGCGCCGGCGACGCTCCGCGCCCCGCTCCACCTCCCGCCGCGCGTCGGTGAACGCCCCGACCTGGTCCTGCCAGCGGTCCGGCTCGAGCTTCCAGGCGATGTCGAGGTCCGCCGTCAGCCGACCGGCGTCCGCGACCCGCGTGTAGCTCCCGAGCCGCTCGGGCGACGACCACGCGTCCTGACCCCACACGAGGCCCGCGGCGGCCATCCGGGCGAGCCCCTCCTCGAGCCCGCGCGCCTCCTTGGTCTCGTCGCGCGGCGGGAGGTGCGGCGTCAGCAGGTGCTCGGCCTCCTCGAGGAGCGTCCCGACCGCCGCACCGTCCGCGTCGCGGACGATGGTCCCGCGGGGCGGGTCCGGCGTGCCGGCGTCGATGCCGGCGACCTGGAGCGCCCGGGTGTTGACCCACACCATGTGGTGATCGCTCGACCACAGCGCCACCGGGCGGTCCGCGACCGCGTCGTCGAGCGTCGACGCGCGGCCGACCCCGCCCGGCAGGAGCTCGGGCGGGTACCCGTACCCCAGCACCCAGCCCCCGTCGCCCGAGCGGTCGGACGCGACGAACGCCACCAGGCGGCGCTGCACCTCCGCGACCGACGCGGCGTCGACGAGGTCGCAGTCGAGCGTCTCGGTCCCGCCGGCGAGCGGGTGGATGTGTCCGTCGCGGAACGCCGGCAGCAGCGTCCGTCCGTCGAGCGCCACGACCTCGGTCGCGGGACCGCGCGAGGCGACGGCGTCGTCGTCCACCGCGACGATGCGCCCGCCGGCGACCGCGACCGCGGTGACCAGCCGCGCGCCGAGCCCCGGCCAGATGCGCCCGCCGGTGAACAGCAGCTCGGGAGCGGCCATCAGTAGGGGTACCACCAGTCCTTGGGCGCCTGGGAGAGGTCCCAGTGCACGTGCTTGGTCTCGAGGAAGCTCTCCAGACCCTCGACGCCGAGCTCGCGGCCACCGCCGGTCATCTTCATGCCGCCGAACGGGCCGGCGTAGTTGTCGGTCAGCGGGTCGTTGATCCACACGGTGCCGACCGACACCTCGTCGGCGAAGCGCTTCACGAGCGCCGGGTCGCCGGAGCGCAGCACGGCACCGAGCCCGGCGGGGTGCGCGTTCACCCGCGCGATCGCCTCGTCGAACGAGCCGTAGCTCGCGATCGGGATGGCCGGCCCGAAGGTCTCCTCCTGCATGATCACCATGTCGTCCTCGACGTCGACGAGGACGGTCGGTTCGTAGAAGTAGCCACGCTCGCGACCCTCCGGCCGCCGCCCGCCGGCGACGACGCGCGCGCCGCGGGAGACCGCCTCCTCGACGTGGCGCTCGACCTTGCCGCGGAAGCGGTCGGCGATGAGCGGCCCGACGTCGACGTCCGGCTCGAGCCCGGGCCCCAGCCGCAGCTCACGGACACGGGCCGCGACGGCCTCGGCGAAGTCGTCGCGACGGTCGGCCGGGACGAACACGCGCTCGGTGGACGTGCAGACCTGGCCGGCGTTGATCAGCGCCGCGTAGGCGAGCGCCTCGACGGCCGAGTCGAGGTCGGCGTCGGGGGCGAGCACGAACGCGTCCTTGCCGCCGAGCTCGAGGTGGAGGTGCTTCATCATCGGCGCGGCGATGCCGGCGATGCG
>JAHWKB010000033.1 GCA_019348115.1 Actinomycetota bacterium
TGTAGTCGACGTCACCGATGCTGGGCGTGACGTCCGCCAGCGGCTTGAGCGTCTCGGCGAAGGCGCCCAGTCCGGTGGCGACGAGCTCGTGGAGCAGGTGCGTCTCCACCTCGGTCGGCCGGCGGGGCGCCACGGGGACCCCCTGGCCACCGAGCATGCGGTCGACGAGCACGAGCGCGAGCTGGACGTTCATCTCCAGCACCGCGGCCGCGGGCAGCGGCTGCAGACCCACGGTGGTCAGGACGGTGGGGTTCGGCATCGATCGGATGTAGTCGTCGTAGCTCATCTGCTCCACGGACACCGGCTCCATCTGGACCACGGTCCGCAGCGCGCTGTTGAGAGCGCTGGCGAAGCGCCGGACGAAGACCTCGTGAGCGACCGCGAGGCTGCGGACGTGCTCCCGTGCGAACGTCGTGGGCCGGCGGAAGTCGTAGATCCCCGTCACGTCACGTCCGCCCCGCGCGGGGGGGGCGGAGGGGGAGGTGGGAACGACGGACACGCGGCGACCTCGTACGGGAGCGGTGGGACGCTCCCCCATCGGTCGCCGTCCGGCGCCGTTAAGCGGTTGGCACCTCCGATGTCGGCCCTACTGGACGAGGAGCTCGGTCAGCACCACGCGGGACACCTCGCCGTCAGGGAACAGCTGCACGATGCGCTCGGCCAGTCCCGTCCGCAGCTGCTCCGTCCCGGTCGCCGCCTGGAGCGTCTCGGCGGTGTGGGAGCCGATCTCGCTGATGGCGGCGTCCTTGACGAGGGCGAACCGGGACTCCACCGCGGTCGCGTCGGCACCGTCCGTCAGGACGAGCGCGATCCCGACACGTGCGTAGCGCGTGGATCCGGCCAGGTTGGTCGTGAGCGTGCCGACCTCGATGACCGGACCGTCGACGGGGACCTCCTCGACCGCTTCGGCGGCCGCGTCCTCCGCACCTCCGCCGAGGAGCAGGTACCCCCCGGCGCCGAGCGCGCCGAGGACGAGCACCCCGACCGCCACGAGGACGAGACGGCGGGAGCCCTTCTTCGGCGGCGCGGCCACGGTGCCGTCGGGGGTGGGGGTCTGGGCGGTGGCGGTGGCGCTCATGGGGTGGACTCCTCTGCGACTGCGACCGGTTCGGTCCCCGGGGTGGTCTCGATGACGATCTCGACCCGCCGGTTGACGGATCGTTGCGTTGCGCTGTCGTTGGGCACGAGCGGGGCGAACTCGCCGAACCCCACGGCGGACAACCGGGCGGGCGCGATGGCGTGGTCGTCCGCGAGCAGGGTCAGCACGGCCACGGCCCGGTCGGCCGAGAGGTTCCAGTTGGTGTAGCCACGATGCCGGAGCGGCACGTCATCGGTGTGTCCCTCGACCCGGATGTCGTTGGGGAGTGGTTGCAGCGAGGGCGCCAGGGCGGCGAGGACCTCACGCGCCAGGGGCCGCACCGCCGCGGACCCGGTGGTGAACAGCACGTCGTCGGTCCGCACCCGCACGACCACGCCGTCCGGCGTGACGGCGACCTCGGCGATGTCGAGCAGGCCCGCCTCCTCGAGCACCGACTGGAGTTCGTGCGCCAGTGTCCGGCCCAGGTCGGGCACCGCCGGGACGGGCTCGGGCAGCGGCGTATCGAGGACCTGTTCCGGCGCCGGGTTCTTGGCATCACCGACGATCCCTACGTCCTCCGGCAGGAGGCCGGAGCCGGCGAATGCCGCGCGCATGGAGTCCGCCATCTGCTCGAACTTCGCCGCGTCGGTGGACGACATCGCGAACAGCATGACGAAGAAGGCCAGCAGCAGAGTGACGGCGTCGCCGTAGGTCGTGAGCCAGGCGCTGCTGTCGCTGTCGTCCTCCTCGACCCGGCGGGAGGGGCCGTGCCGGTCCTTGCCGGCTGCCTTGCCGCGTGGCATCAGGCGGCCTCCGTCGCCGGTCCGGAGGCGTCGACCAGCTGGGGTCGGTCCATCCGTCCCCCGTACCCGAGGCGTTGGCTGACGGGGAGGTACGCCTCCAACCGGTCCACGAGCACACGGGGGCTCATGCCCTCCTGGATCGACAGCATCGCGTCGAGGGCCATGTCGCGCACCGAGAGCTCCTGGGCGTTGAGACGCTTGAGGCGTGCGCCGATGGGCAGGTAGAACAGATTGGCGAACAGGACGCCGTAGAGGGTGGTCAGCAGGGCGAGCGACATCCCGAGGCCGAGCTGGCTGGGGTCGGACAGGTTGCCGAGCATGTTGATCAACCCGATCACGGTGCCCATCATCCCGAACGTCGGGGCGTACGAGCCGAGCGACTCGAAGAGCGAGAACATGCTGCGGTGCCGCTCGTCGAGCGCGGCGATGTCGATCTCGAGCATCTGTCGGACCGTGTCGACCTCGACGCCGTCGGCGATCAGCTGCAGGCCGCTCTGGATGAACCGGTCATCGACGCCCGCGAGCTGCTTCTCGAGGGCGAGCAGCCCGTCACGGCGGGCGATCTCGGCCATCCGCAGGAGCGTGTCGATGGTCCGGTCGCTGTCCGCAGGCGCGCCCTTGAAGGCACGGAGGACGGCCGCCGGCACGCGCTTCACGTCGGCGAGGTCGTAGGAGATCACGGCCGCGCCGAGGCTCCCGAGGAACACGAGCACGAACGACGACGGTCCGACGAGCACGCCGAGCGAGTTGCCGTCCATGAACGTCGAGATCACGATGGCGGCGAGCGCGGCCAGGAGACCGCCGATGACCAGGGGGTTCATGCTCAGCGCTCCACGTCCGGCACGAGCGCGAGGCCGCCCTGTCTGAGTTCGTCCGCTGCCACGAGCACGGAGGCACGGAAGCGCACGATGCGCTCGACGATGTCGTTGGGATGGTCCGCGACCACGAGCGTCCGTCCGTCGACGAGCACCAGCAAGCTGTCGGGACACGCCTCGATCGAACCGATCAGGTCGGCGTTGACGAAGACCGGTTCGCCCTTGAGACGATGCACGAGGATCATCGGCGCACCTCCGTGTGCGTTGGCGCCGACCACGAGGCCGGGCGACCCCCCTGACGGCAGCGCGGCCGTCTCCTTTAACGGTCGCGGGCCCCGGACGACGTCTCCGCCGTCCGGGGCCCGCAGGCCGAGGCTGCCGTGTCAGCGCTTGAGGTTGACCAGCTCCTGGAGCAGCTCGTCGCTGGCGGTGATGCCACGGGAGTTCGCCTGGAACCCGCGCTGGGCGATGATCAGGTTCGTGAACTCCTGGGCGAGGTCGACGTTCGACATCTCGAGCGAGCCCGGGGCGAGCGACCCCGCGTCGCCGGCGCCCGGCCGGCCGACGATCGGCTCGCCGGAGTTGGCCGAGACCGTGAACAGGCTCTCGCCCTCGCGGACGAGGCCCGCCGGGTTGTTGAACGTGGCGATCGCCACCATCCCGAGGAGCTTCGTCTGGCCGTTCGAGAACCGTCCGGTCACGGTGCCGTCGGCGCCGAACTCGAAGCTGCGGAGGAAGCCCATCGCGCTGCCCGTCTGGCTACGGGCCTCCGCGGTGGCGCTGCCGCCGAACTGCACGAGCCCGCCGAGGTCGATGGTGATGTCCTGATCGGTGGCGGAGCCGTTCCCGAAGTCGACGCCCTCCAGCGTGAAGCTGCCGGGGCCATTGAGCGTCCCGTCGGCGTTGAACGTCACGGTCTGGGCCGCTCCGACGTCGGTCCCGTTCACCGAGGGTTGGAACGACCAGGTGTTGTCGGCCGCGTCCTTGGTCATGCTGATCGCGATGTCGTGCGGCTCACCCTTCGAGTCGTACACCGTGATGGAGGTGTTGAACACGTCCGCCGGCACCGGTGGGGTGGCGGCGGCGTCGCCGGCGGAGGCGTCGGCCGGGAGGTTGCCGAGGAGCTCGACCCTGTCGGTCGCCTTCGGGGCGATGGTCTGGCCCATGGGGAGCTGGATGGCGGTGATCGCGCCGTTGGTGTTGATCGCGCCGGTCGCCTGGTCGGCCATCCAGCCCTGCAGCCGGGCACCGCCAGGCGTGGCGAGGTACCCGCTCTCGTCGAAGCCGAAGCCGCCGGCGCGGGTGTAGGACCGCTCGTTGCCCTGGCCGACGACGAAGAAGCCCTCGCCCTGGATGGCGAGGTCGCCGGTGCGGCCGGTCATCTGGGTCGACCCCTGGGTGAACACGCCGTCGATGGACGCGATCTGGGATCCCAGCCCGATCTGCATGGCGTTGGTCCCCGCGGTGGCGGGGCCGGTGCCGGACGCCCCCCGCAATGTCTGGTTGAGCGCCTCCTGGAACGTGGCACGCGATGACTTGAAGCCGGTCGTGTTGACGTTGGCGATGTTGTTGCCGACGACGTCCATCATCGTCTGGTGGGCCCGTAGCCCGGACACCGCCGCGAACATGGATCGCAGCATGATGTTGCTCCTCGTGTACGAGGTCCCGTCCGTGGATCGGGCCCGGTCGCGTCCGTGCGTCCGAGCTGGTCTGTGGTGTTACGCCTGGCGGATCTCACGGGCGCCGTCGAACGGCACCGCCTCGCCACCGATCAGGAGGCGCGGGCCGACGTCGGTGAAGCGCACGCCCTCGACGGTGCCGGCCACCTCGCGGCCGTCCTCGGTGACGGCCGACACCTCGCGGCCGATCAGGTCGGAAGCCATGGCGGTCTGCTGGAGGCCCATCAGCTGCTGCTGGAGGCTCGCGAGCTGCTTCATGGTCTCGACCTGGGTGAACTGGGCGGTCTGCTGCAGCATCGCGGCGCCGTCCGCGGGCGCCATCGGGTCCTGGTACTTCAGCTGCGCGACGAGGAGCTTCAGGAAGGCGTCGCTACCGAGCTCGCCGAGCGCGTTGGCGGCGGGAGGGGTGGCGTTCATCGCCGCGGTGGAGAGCGTGGGATCGATCACGTCGGTTCCTGTCGGTCGGGAGGCGGGGGGCGTAAGCCCCCGTCAGAGACGGAGGCCCTGGTCGTCGGCCCGCGGCCGGGGCCGCGGGCGGGGCGTGGTCGGGTCGTCGGCGGGCTGGTCCGCGTCGGCGGGGCGACGACGGTCGTCCTGGCCGGTGCCGGCGCTGAACCCGCCCAGGGAGAACCCGCGGGCCGCGAGGGCCTCGGACAGGTCGCGGGTCCAGCCGCTGAGGTCGCCTCCCGATCCGCCTCCGACGACGCTCACCTGGACCTCGCTCCCGCGCAGGGCGACGTGGAGGCGCAGCCCGTCGGCATCGGGCAGGTCGATGGTGAGCCGGCGCGGCGGTGGGGCGTTCTCCAGGACGTCGAGCGCGTCCATCACGCGGCCGAGCATGCGAGCCGGCAGGTCGCCGGTCGGCGCCGGCGCGGACGAGGCCGGCGCGGAGGCCGGCGCGGTCACCTCGGTGGCGAGCGTGGTCGGACCGGGAGGCGCAGGCGACGATCCCGCGCTCCTCGGCTCCGGACCTGTCGGGAGTGGCACCTCGGTACGCCCGGTCGTCTCCGGCCGCGGGCTGCCGGCGACCGGCCCCACGGACGCGGACGTCCCCGGAGCCGATGCGATCCCTGCCGCCGTGCCGCCCGCCGGCGCGGCTCCCGACACGGCGGCCGCGACGGCAGGGCCCTCGGCCGGTGTCGCGACCTTCGGACGGTGTGGCCCGTTCGCCTCGGTCGCATCGATCGCCGGCGGGCCGTCCACCGCGGGAGCGACCGCGGCCCTGGGCGGGACCGTCGCCGCCGACTCCGTGAGGGCCGAGGGGCCGCCCGTCACGTCCGGCGCGGCGGCCACCGGCACGTCGTCCACCGGCACGTCGCTGCTCGGGACGGCGAGCGCGGCGGCGAGCAGCGCGACCGGGTCCGATACCGCGTCCCCCGCGTGGGCCCCGGCGGGAGCTGTCTCGTCCTCGGTCGTCGCGGACTCCCCTGCCAGCAGGGCCGTCGTCACCGTCGCCGGTGGGACGTCGCCGAGCGCGGCCGCCAGGAGAGCGGTGAACGGGCCGTCGATCGGCGCGCTCGTCGCGGTGGCCGTGGCCGCCGCCGGAGTCGCCGCGAGGGGAGTCGCCACGGCCATGGTGGTGTCGGTCATCCTGCGCCTCGCAGTCGTTGGTAGTAGCCGAGGACCTTCGGGACGTACGCCTGTGTCTCCGCGATGGCGGGGATGCCGCCGGCCCGCTCCACACGGCCGGGGCCGGCGTTGTAGGCCGCCAGCGCCAGGTCCGAGCGGCCGAAGCGGCGGAGCTGCTCCGCGAGGAAGCGGGCGCCCCCGTCGAGGTTCTGCTCGGGGTCGTGCGGGTCGACGCCGAGGCCGGCGGCCGTGCCCGGCATGAGCTGGGCGAGCCCGATGGCGCCGGCGTGCGACCGGGCGGTCGGTTGGAAGCCGGATTCGGCCCACACCAGGGAGGCCAGCAGGGTCGGTTCGATGCCGGCGCGGAGGGCGGCGCGCTCGATCGACGGCGCCCAGGCGCGTCCTGCTGGGGGCAGCCTACGCGCCCAGTCGCCGGCGAACCCCCCGGTCGGCGCGCCGGGCGCGGCGAACGCGGGCGCGGCCGTGGCGGCGCCGCCCGGGGAGGCATCGAACGGGACCATGCCCGGCGCGCCCCGTCCGGCCGTCGGCAGTGCAGCTCCGGCGACGGCGCTCCGGAGGGTGGCGTCGAAGCTCGCGCCCGGCGGTGCGAACCGCCGTTCGATCGCCGCGATGCGGCTCGTGACGTCACCGATGGCCGCGGGACCCATCACCGGTCCCTCCAGCGCACGACCGACAGCTCGTCGAGGGCCCGCTGGGCGTTGCCGGCGGCGACCACGGCCGCCGCGTGGTGGCGTCGTTCCAGCATCCGTTCGGCGCCCTTGCGACGGACGGCCGCCGCCGCGTGCGCGGCCGCGACGTCGGCACCGTGTGCCCGCGCCCGCTCCTCGGCGGAGGCGGCCGCCGCGAGCTCCGCGAAGGAGGCCAGACCCTGGAGCTGCAGCGCCCGCAGCTGCAGAGCACTCAGGCCGGTCGCCACGGTGGGACGGGCGACGTGCGCCTCCTCGCGGGCCGTGCGGTCCTCGGCGGCGGCTCGGATCTCCGCCTCCGCCCGGGCGACCGCTGCCTGGGCGAGCCGTTCCTGGGCCCGGCGGGCACGCAGGACGACGGCGATGCGCTCACGCATCCGTGGCCTCCCAGCGCTGTCCCAGCTCCTGCAGCCGCTGCCAGGAGGCGCCCGGGTCCGCGACCTCGGACACGCTCTGCCGCAGGAAGTCGACCAGGTCCGGCTCGAGGGCGCGGCCGCGGTCGGCCGCCGGGTTGCTGCCGGGGACGTAGGCACCGACCTCGACCAGGTCGCGGACCTCGTCGGCGGCCGCGAGCGCCGCCCGGGCGGCGGTGGCCGCACGCTGCTGGTCCGGCGTCGTGATCTTGGCGGCGAGACGGCTGAGCGACGACAGCGGATCGATCGCGGGATAGCGGCCGGTGACGGCGATCCTCCGGTCGAGCACGAGGTGGCCGTCGAGGATCGACCGGGCCGCGTCGGCGACGGGCTCGTTCATGTCGTCGCCGTCGACGAGGACGGTGTAGAAGCCGGTGATGGTGCCGTTCGGCCGGGGGCCGGCGCGTTCCAGCAGCCGCGGCAGCATCGTGAAGACCGAGGGGGTGTACCCGCGGGTGGTGGGGGGCTCGCCGGCCGCGAGGCCGACGTCGCGCTGGGCGGTCGCCAGGCGGGTGAGCGAGTCCAGCATCAGCAGGACGTCGCTGCCGCCGTCGGCGAACCACTCGGCGATGCGGGTGGCGACCATCCCGGCACGCAGCCGCACGAGCGGCGGCTGGTCGCTGGTGGCGACCACGACGATGGAGCGGGCGAGACCGTCGGGTCCGAGGTCGTCCTCGAGGAACTCGCGCACCTCGCGGCCGCGCTCGCCGATGAGGGCGATGACGTTGATGTCGGCGTGGGTGCCGCGGGCGAGCATGCCGAGGAGGGTGGACTTGCCGACGCCACTGCCGGCGAAGACCCCGACACGCTGACCGCGGCCGACGGTGGTGAGCGTGTCGACGGCACGGACCCCGGTCGCGAGCGGCTGGTCGATGCGACGGCGGGTCATGGCCGCGGGGATGTCGAGCTCGACCGACACCCGCTCACCGAGGATGGGTGGACCGCCGTCGGCGGGCTGACCGAGCGCGTCGACGACCCGGCCGAGGAGCTGCTCGCCCACGACGATCCCGGCGCCGCCAGGTCGGACGGAGACGCGGTCGCCCTGTCCGAGGCCGTTGGTCTCGGCGAGCAGCAGGGCGCGGGCACCGTCTGGGGCGACGCCGACGACCTCGGCGGGGAGGTCACCATCGCGGGCGTGGACCACGAGGCCGTCACCGACGCGGAGCCGCAGTCCCCGGATCTCGATCTCGTGCCCGGCGACGCGGCTCACCGCTCCGGTGACCATGGTCGTCGGGGCCGTGCGGACCTGCGTGGCCAGCCGATGCAGGGTGTCAGCCGTCGCCATGGAGAGCCCTCCGGATCGAGGAGAACGCGGTCTCGCGCGTCAGGTCCGCGTCGGCCCATCCCCCGCGGATGCGGGCCTCTCCGGGGGCGAGGCCCGGATCGGCCGTCACCGTCACGGCACGGACGTCGGCCAGCGCCGCCGCCACGAGATCGCGATCCTCCACGCTCACCTGCACGACGGGCGTCGCGTCCTCGAGGAGCCCGAGCGTCTCGCGGATGCGGGCGGCGACGGCGGCGCCGCCGTCATGCGGCTCGTGGTCGAGGATCCCTGCGGCCATCGCGGTGGCCAGCTCGAAGGCCGCCTCGACCGTGTCGTCGCAGCTGGCACGCACAGCCCGCGCCGCGCTCTCGACGGCCGTGACGATGGCCGCGCTCAGCTCGTCGAGCCGCTCGATCGACCGGGCCGCACCGGCAGCGGCCCCCCGCTCGTGGCCCTCACGGAGCCCGCGCTCGTAGGCCTCGGCCGTGGCGCGGTCGAGCAGGTCGCGTACGACGGGGTCGTGCTGTTCGCGCGGTACGGATACCAGGCGGTGGTGGCCGGATCCGACGACGGTGCCGGTGAGGACGCGGCTCATGCGATCATCCCCTCGCCGCGGCTGATGATGATGATCCCCTCGTCCTCCAGCTGGCGGACCACGCGCACGACCTCGCTCTGGGCCGACTCCACGTCCTTGATCCGGACGGGACCGAGGAGGTCGAGCTCCTCCTGGAGCGTCAGCGCGGCACGGTCGGACATGTTGCGCAGGATGGCGTCGCGCACGTCGGGCCGGACGCCCTTCATGGCGAGGGTGAGCTGCTTCATCTCCACCCGGCGGAGCAAAGCCTGGATGGCACGGTCGTCCAGCGACACGATGTCCTCGAAGACGAACATCAGCGCGCGGACCTGCTCGGCCAGCTCGGCGTCCGCCGACTCCAGGTCCACCAGGATGGCCCGCTCGGTCCCGCGGTCGGAGTTGTTGAGCATGGCGGCGAGGTCCCGGACGCCCCCCTTCTTCGTGAGCTCCTCCGGTGTCCTCGCGGCACCCAGCCGGGACTGCATGGCGGCCTCGACCCGCTCGATCACCTCGGGCGCGGTGCGGTCCATGGTGGCGACCCGCAGCGCGACCTCGCGCTGGACCTCCGGCTCGAGCCCGGCGAGGACGCTGGCGGCGTGCTTCGGGGGCAGGTAGGCGAGCACGAGCGCGATCGTCTGCGGGTGCTCCTCTTGGAGGTACTGCACCAGCTGATCGGAGTCGTGGTGCCGCAGGAAGTTGAACGGGGCGATGTGCACGGTCGAGACGAGCCGGTCGATGATCTCGTCGCCGCGGTCCCCCCGCCACCGGCGCAGGAGCCGGCGAGCGTGGAGGACCCCGCCCTGGACGAGCTCCCGGTGCGCGACCGCCTCTTCGTAGAAGTCCTCGAGGATGCTGCGCACCTGCTCGGACGGGACCTCGCCGAGCGTCGCGATCTCGAGCGCGAGCTGCTCGACCTCGTCGTCGTTGAGGTGCTCGAGGATCGGGGCGGCGACCTCGGGGCCGAGGACGACGACCACGGCGGCGGCGCGCTGGGCGCGGGTGAGTTCATCGATCTTCATGATCATCGCCGATCCGCCAGCCAGCTGCGCAGCAGCACCGCGATCTCCTCGGGCTGCTGCTCGACGAGGGTGGTGACACTGGCGGTGAGCTGCTCGCGCACCGAGGCCTCCTCGAGGGTGTCCGGCGCGCCCAGGTTGAGGACGGCGGTGTCGGCCAGCGACGCGGCGGGCTGCTCCTCGCGGACCTGGCCCCACACGAGACGTTCGTCCACCGCTGCAGGCAGCGCGTCCGCCTTCTCGTCGCGCTTGCGGGTCATCACGAAGAGCCCGAGCGCGATCAGGAACAGGACGGCGAGCGCGATCCACTCCGGCAGCCGCTCGGTCAGCGAGGGCGCCAGCGGCTCCTCGGCGTCGGCCGGGTCCGGGAACGGCAGCATCGACACGGCGACCTCGTCGCCGCGCTCGGCGTCGAGGCCGAGCGCGGCGGCGACGAGCGTCTCGATCTCCTCCATCGGCGGCACGGTCGCTCCCGTGAGGGAGCCGTCGTCCATCACGATCGCGACCGACAGCTTCTCGACGTCGCCGGGAGCGCTCGTGGTCCGGACGACCTCGCGGTTGACCCCGAACTCGCGCGTCGCCTCGTCGCGGCGGTACTCGGACTCGCCACCGTCCATGGCGAGCGGACCACCGTCGACACCGACGATCCCGCCGGGAACGGCGCCGGTGCCGGTGTACTCCTCGTCGATCGTCTGTTCGCGGGTGGCGACCGCGGAGTCGGGCTCGTAGGTCTCGCGCTCGCTGCTGCGCTCGTCGTAGTCGAGCTCGGCGCGGACGACGACCGACGAGCCGGCGTCACCGACCGTGCTGCGCAGCAGGCGCGTGACGTCGCCGGCGAGGGACTCCTCGAAGGCACGGGTCTGGCGCTGTCGGCGCGTCGAGGCCGCACCCATCAGCCCGTCCTCACCTGGGGACGCCAGCACCTGGCCGTCGACATCGGCGACCGTGATGTCGCTGTGCTTGAGCCCCTCGACGGAGGAGGACACCAGGAACGTGACGGTCTCGACCTCCTCGGCGTTCAGTGGCCGGGCGGTGTCGAGCAGCACGGAGGCGGTCGTCGGCTGCTGGTTGTCGGTGAACAGCTGCTTCTCGGGCATGACGAGGCGGACGGTCGCCGACTTGACCGCGTCCATCGCCTGGAGGGTCTTGGCGAGCTCGCCCTCGAGGGCGCGCTGGTAGTCGACGCGCTGCCGGAAGTCGCTGACCGTGAGGCCCTGCCCGTCCAGCAGCTCGTAGCCCTGCGGTGCGCTCTCCCCGCCGACGCCGGCACCGGCCAGCGACGCACGCGTCGCGTAGAGCTGGTCGCGCGGCACGAGGATCCGCGAGCCGCCAGCCTCGATGCGGTACGGCGTGCCGAGGGTCTCGAGCTCCCCGATGGCGGCGGAGACGCCGGCGTCGTCGAGTCCGGAGTACAGCACGGTGTAGGTCGGGGCGGTCACCCACCGCAGGAAGGCGAAGCCGAGCAGCAGGAACGCCGCCACAGCGACGCCGACCACCACCCGGTGCGCCACGGGGATGTTCCGCAGCAGCTCGTTGACACGGTCCTTCACGTTGCCCTCACGCTCCACATCGGATCGGCGTCAGGCGGTGTCCAGGTCAGACCTGGATCCGCATGATCTCCTGGTACGCCTCGACGGCGCGGTTGCGGACCTGCACGAGCAGGTCCACGCTCAGCGACGCCTTGGAGGTCTCGGCCATCAGCTGGTGCAGATCGGTGCGTCCGCCGGTCGCGACGTCGATGGCCGCCCGGTCCGCCGTCTTCTCGGCGTCGGAGACCTGTTGGATGCCGCGCTGCATCGCCTCGCCGAAGCCGGGCGCGGCCGGCTTGGGAGCACCGGTGACCGTGGGGCTGGCGCCGACGCCGGCGATCGGGGGGATGGTCATCGGCCCTGCCCGATCTGCAGGGCGGCCTCGTAGGCCTCCTTGCTGCTCTGCATCGACCGGGCGTTGGTCTGATAGGACCGCTGCGCGACCATCAGGTCGGTCATCTGTGCCGCCAGGTCGACCACGGGCCGGACCACGTAGCCGTTCTCGTCCGCGAGGGGATGCTCGGGCGCGAACACCAGCGGGGCGTCGCCCTCCTGTTCGAGGACCCCACCGACGGCGACGCCCGAGCCGGCCTCCGCGAAGGGCTCGCTGCCGAGCTGCTGAGCCACGACGACGCGGGCCCGGAAGGGCTCCTCGTCACCGGGACGGACCGTGTTGGCGTTGGCGAGGTTGTGCGACACCGTGTCGAGCCAGTACTTGTTGAAGCCCATACCCGTGTTGGCGATGTCGATGCCGGAGAAGGCGCTCATGTCAGCGTCCGGTGATCGCGGCGCGGAGCACCCCGACCTTGAAGTTGTAGGCGTTGACGAGCGTCCGTTGCATCAGGTTGGCCTTCATCAGCTCGGTCATCTCGGTCTCGAGGCTCACCGTGTTGCCCTGGGCATCGGCGAGCCCCATCGCGTTCTTGACCTGCGGGCCCGGCGTGCGGTCGAGGTCCTTGTCCCTGCTCGCGAGCGCCTGCTTGAGGTTGGACTCGAAGTCCACGCGCGCCGAGCGGAAGCCGGGGGTGTTCGCGTTGGTGAGGTTGTTGGCGTGGACGTCCATCCGCGCCTTCATGCCGTCGAGGGCGTACTCCAGACCACGCATCGTGGTGTCGCCGATCGCGTTCATGCGCTCCTCCTCGGATGGGTCCCGGACACACGAGAAGGGACCACGGACGTCGCACCGCCGGCATGGCGGGAGCGGCGATCGTCCGTGATCCCCAGGTGTTCCAACTCGGTTGTCGGGCAGCCCTGACGGCACCCGCCGACGGGTCTTAAACGAACGTGGCGATCGGTCCGCGGCCCCCGACCCGTTATCCCGTGGCGGCAGCGTCCGACACGTCGTGGGCGAGGTGAACATCCAAGGAAGGAGACCTCCCATGAGCGTGACGCATCCTGTCGTCGACGACGACGCACGCGCGGACAGCCCGGATCGCCACGAGGCACCCCCGGCGACGGACGCCGGACTGCCTCCCGCGTGGGCGGAGTCGCAGAGGTTCGTGCCGCGGCGGTTCGTCCAGCCGGCGATGAGCTTCTTCCGGACCGAAGCGGCCGGCGGCATCACGATGCTCATCGCGGCGCTGACGGCGATCGTGTGGAGCAACTCCTCGTTCGGTGACAGCTACTTCCGGCTGTTCGGGGCCCACGTCGACATCACCTTCGGGAACTTCGCCTTCCACCACCTCTCCGAGCTCACGGTCCGCGAGTGGATCAACGACGCGTTGATGGCCGTCTTCTTCTTCGTCGTCGGGCTCGAGATCAAGCGCGAGCTGGTCATCGGTGGCCTGCGCGACCGCCGTGCAGCGATGCTCCCGGCCGTGGCCGCCATCGGCGGCATGGTCCTGCCGGCCCTCCTCTACGTCGCGTTCACGCGGGGGACCGACACAGTGGGCGGCTGGGGGATCCCGATGGCGACCGACATCGCGTTCGCCGCCGGTGCCGCCTCCATGTTGGGGCGGCGGCTCCCCATCGGAGCGAAGCTGTTCCTCCTCGCCCTGGCGATCGTCGACGACCTCGGCGCCATCCTCGTGATCGCGCTGTTCTACACGAGCGAGCTCTCGCTCGGATGGTTGGCGGCAGCCGGCGGGGGCCTCGTCGCCATCCACGTGATGAACCGGGTGCACGTGCGCCACCTCGCGCCGTACCTCGCGCTCGGCGGCTTCATCTGGCTCGCCGTGCTCGAGTCCGGCGTCCACGCGACCATCGCGGGGGTCGCCCTGGCGCTCCTCACCCCGGTGGCATCGTTCTACGCACCAACCGACCTCCCGCACCACGGTCGCCACCTGCTGGCCCGGATCGCGGACCACCTGCCGGTTGGCACGTCGCCCGACGTCGATCACCACGCCCGCGCCCGCGCCCAGGCTCTCATCGCCGAGCTGCAGCGTCTCGCCCGGGAGTCCACGGCGCCGCTGGACCGTCTCGAGCACGCGCTGGTGCGCTGGTCCAGCTTCGTCATCATCCCCGTGTTCGCCCTGGCCAACGCCGGCGTGCGGATCGACGGGGGGAGCCTTGGCAACGCGGTCGGAGATCCCACAACGGTCGGCATCGCCGTGGGCCTCGTCGTCGGGAAGACCGTGGGCATCACCGCAGCCGCATGGGTCGCGGTCCGCATCGGCCTGGCCCGCCTGCCCGATCGGACGACGTGGGGGCACATGATCGGGGTGGCGCTCCTCGCCGGCATCGGGTTCACGGTCGCGCTGTTCGTGTCGGCCCTCTCGTTCCCCTCCGATGCCGCGGCGGCGGACAGCGCGAAGATCGGGATCTTCGCCGGCTCGATCGTCGCCGGCCTGGGCGGTTATCTGTGGCTGCGCGGGGTGGGCGCCGCATCGCGGGAGCCGGCCGGGGTCACGCCGTCAGGTGCCGCGGTCGGGATCGTGACGCCCGAGTAGACGATCCGATCGCGGGCGGTGCGTGTCCGGGAGCCGGAGGCACGCACCGCCTCGGCGCTCGTGCCGGCACCCCGGTCGTCGCGGCGGTCTTCGCGGGCGCACAGGCGCGGGTCCGGCTCGCCGCGGCGGGGTCGGGCTCTCGGATCCCGCACCCCCGGGGGGCGTCGGCCACGTGAGCGACGTGGTCGCCGGCACGGGACCACCAGGCACGCGATGGCCGAGCCGACGGCGCGGACGCACGACCTTGTGTGAGGACCAGCGAGATGTGGGATCCGTCCGCCGGCTCAGGCGATCACGCGGCGGATCGTGGTCGGGGCCGCCGTGCGGACGGGTGCGATCTTGACGACGTCGCCGGTCTGTGGCGCGTGGAGCATCTTGCCGTCACCGACGTAGATGCCGATGTGGTTGGCCTGGCCCGGCCGTGACGACGCCCAGAAGATGAGGTCGCCCGGACGTGCGTCCGCCAGCGACGCCACGGGAGCGCCGACCTTCGACTGCTCCACGGAGGTGCGCGGCACCGTCACGCCGAGGTCGTCGAAGGCCCGCTGCACGAGCCCGGAGCAGTCGAGGCCGGTCGCGGGGTCCGAGCCGCCCCAGCGGTACGGGATCCCGAGGTAGCGGCTGGCCGCGTCCACGACCGCCGCGCCGCCGGCCGGGCCGGCCTCCGCCGCGCTGCCCGGCGCGGCTGCGGTCGGGACGACGCCCGACGACGGGGCGATGCCCGACGGCCAGGAGGACGGCGTGGCGCCCGCCCCGGCCCCCAGGACGGCCAGCATCCGGGCCAGGGGCACGGCGGCGGGCCCCGAGCCCGGTCCGGTGCGGGGCGGCGGGGCGCCCGGGCCTTCGTCGAGGGCAGCTGCGAGCACGTCCTGGAACCCGCCCTGCGGGGTCACGGGGCGAGCCGGAGCGGGCGGTGCGGCGGGCGTGGGCCCGATGGCGGTGACAGATGCGGACACGTCAACTCCCGAGTGGGATCGTGCTCCGGTCGGCCGCCGAGCGGCCCACACAAGCGCAGGCGCGGAGTCCGTCCGCTACGCGATGCGGTCGACGTGGGGCAGGAGGACCGTGAACGTGCTGCCGCGACCGACCTCGCTCGTGACGTCCAGGCGGCCCTCCATGGCCTCGACGAACCGGCGCGAGACGGAGACACCGAGACCGGTGCCCTGGACGTCGGAGCCGCTGGCGTGGAGCCGTTCGAACGGCACGAAGAGCCGCTCGACGTCCCCCGAGGCGATGCCGTCACCGGTGTCCCGACGGCGATGGAGACCCGGTCCCCGGTCCTCCCGACGGTGACGGTCACGGCACCGGCGTCGCGTTGTACTTCACCGGATTTGCTGAGGAGGTCGAGCAGCACCTGGCGGAGCCGCTGCGGATCCGCGGAGACGCGGAGTTCGTGGCCGTGCGACGGGGCGAGGTCCGGTCGGATGCCGCGCTGATCGGCGAGCGGGCGGACGGGGACGAGGCTCTCCTTCGCTAGCGCCGCCACGTCGAATGTCTCGACCGACAGCGTCAGCCGCCCGGCCTCGACCTGGCTGAGGTCGAGCACCTCGTCGATGACGGACAGCAGATGCCGTCCGGAGCGCATGATGTAGCCGACGTTCTCCTCGTCCGTGACGCCCAGGTCGCCGTCCATCTCGAGCAGCTGCCCGAACCCCGGGCTCGCGTTGAGCGGGGTGCGCATCTCGTGGCTCATGCGGGACAGGAACTCGCTCGTGGCCTGGTTCGCTGCGTCGGCGGAGGTCTTGGCGGCCGCGAGCTCGAGCGCCCCGGGCGTGCAGGTGGTCGAGGAGGGCCGGCACGGCGACCAGCGGCAGAGCCGCCGAGGCCTCCACGGCCAGCACGGCGGCCATGACGCCGGGGGTGGCGATCCCCGAGCTGACGAGGAGCGTCGACCGCATCTCGCTGCTGCGGATGGTGAGCCGTACCTCCCCCGACAGGGTTCCGACGAGGCCGACGAACGCGACCTTGCTCACCAGGATGTAGGTCCCCGCGGCACCAGGGCGACGGCGACGCCGCGGGGGACCCGTCGAACGGGACGCCGGCGGGTCGAGGAGGACGATCAGGAGGACAGCGGCGATCTCGACGAGGTTGGTGGATTCCCGGACGCTCCCGCAGGTCGGGACCATCTTCCGCCGGTGCGCTTGAGGGACCAGCACGACGGGCTATCCCGGGCGGGCCGGCCGGTGTGGAACCGATCACGGCGTCTGCGCCGCCTCCGTCCACCTCCCCGGGACGCGCGCAGGTCAGGCGGAACCAGCGGACGGCGGAGACGCCGCGAGCCGTTCCCGGGCGAGGGAGAACAACGCGGTCGCCTGGCCGACGGGATGGATGCCTTCGACCCGGACTTGGTCGCCCTCCTCGCCGATCCGGACCACACCGGCGGCGAGGTCCATGGCCATCTGCTCGGCAGGGAGCTCGGCGAAGCCCCACGCGCGTCGGATCTCACCCCTGCGGTCCACCACGAGGATGCGTCGGTCGGTGAGGACGACGGCGACCGTCTTGGACCGGTCTTCGGACTCCAACCGGCCGCGGGCGCTGCTCAACACCGGCTCTCCGGCGTCGAGACGACGTCGCAGGCGCCTCACCACCCGGTCGATCACCACGTCCGCCGCCGTCCGGTCGCCCATCTTCCTGGCAGGTGTGCCATCCCGGGCTACGGTAGCGGCGGCCGCACGCAGGGGTCGCCGATCGTCGCCCGCCGCCCGACGACGAGCCGGAACGCTTGAGTCGTCGGTCGGGCGGACGACCGGGGCGCCGACGCCTCCCCGCACGTCTCGCGCAAGGCACCATCCGTGGAGCTCCTCCTGACCGTCGTCCTGCCCGCGCTCGCGATCGCGGGGCTGCGGATGACCGACGTGACCCTCAACGTGCTCCGTACGGTGTTCACCGTGCGCGGGCGCAAGGGGCTCGCGGCCATCTTCGCCGGCGCGGAGGCCGGGGTGTGGCTCGCCGCTGCCGGGATCGTGTTCTCGGACCTGACCGGGCCGAAGGCCGTCGGCTACGTCCTCGGCGTGGTCGCGGGCACCGCCGTCGGCGGCCTCGTGGTCGACCGGGCCCGCATCGGGACGGTCACCGTCCGGGTCTACGTCGACGCGATCGAGGACCCGTCGCTCGGGATGCTGGTCGCGAAGGAGATCCACACCGGAGGCTTCGCGGCCACGACCTTCGACGGCCACGGCTACCGCGGCCCGGTCTCGATGGTGCTGTCCACCGTCCGCCGGCGCGACGCCGACGACGTCGTCGCGCTCGCCCGATCCGTCGCTCCCGACGCGTTCGCGTCCGTCGACGCCGACCCCTACCGACCGACGAGCCCGGGCGTCGCCCGCGCCTGACGGTCGCGGTGGGGGGACCACGCGTTCGGACGGTCGCCACCTCGGCCCCGCTCCGGCGGCGGCGCCGACGCGCATCAGGCGCCGGTGAGGTGGTCCACCTGCCCGTAGGCACGCGCCGCGACACCGGTACGCCGCAGGATGGCGAGATGGCCGCCGGCCTCCACCATCGCCGCACGGAGCTGGTCGTCGCACGCGGCCGCGCGTGCCTGGAGACCGGCGAAGCGCTCCAGCTCCCCGGGTGTCGCCCGCGAGCGCGGGGGCTCGGCGGGCGGGATCCACGCGGGCGGGGCGGGGCCCTCGCCGGCGACGTCCGCGGCCTCGATGGCCGCGACCGTCGCCTCGTAGGCGTCGAGCAGCTCCGTCCAGGTGGCCACGTCAGGCTACGCCGACCGGGACCTTGCAGCACGCCTCGTCCCACGCGTCGCGCAGCCCCTGCAGTGTGCCCGTCACCGGAGCGAGGCCGCTGACGTCCTTCGAGATGTTCGCCCGCAGCAGGCGGTCGATGCAGAAGTCGTAGAGCGCGTCGAGGTTCGCGGCGATGTCGCCGCCCTGCTCGTGGTCGAGGGCGACCCGCAGCTCCGTGAGGATGTCCTGGGCACGCTGCAGCTCGTGGTTGACGGTCTCCAGCGCCGGCGGGCGCCCGTCCGTGCCGGCGGCCTGGCTGGCGCGGGCGACGGCGACGAGGGCGCGGTCGAACAGCATCAGCACGAGTTGCGCGGGACCGGCGGTCGCGACGCTCTGGGTCTGGTACGGGTTCATGGCGGGGTGCATCCGTGTCTCCTGATCGTGAGCGGGACGTCCGTGTCCCGGTCCCCTTGTCGTCACTCGCGCGGC
>JAHWKB010000145.1 GCA_019348115.1 Actinomycetota bacterium
GCCGAGGCGCGGGCGCACCTCGAGTGCCGCGTGGTCGAGACCGTCGCCGCCGGCAACGGCACGATCGTGGTGGGGGAGGTCACCCACATCTCGGTGGACCCGTCGGTGTGGCGCGACGGCCGCGTCGACCCGGAGCTCCTCGACCCGGTGTGCCGGCTCGCGGGCACCCGCTACGCCCGGCTCGGTGAGGTCTTCCAGCTCCCCCGGCCGAGCTGGGAGCGCGACGTCCGCGGCACCGCGCCGGGCGAGGCCCTCCCCCGGCTCGAGGCCTGACGCCCGTCAGGCCTCGTCGACCGCCCCGTCGGTCCACTCCTCCCAGCGGCTGCCCTCGTCGAGGTCGACGTCGGGGCTGACCGTGGAGACCTCCTCGAGGATGCCGGGGTCGTCGGAGAACTCGACGACCCCGATCGTGCCGTCGCTGCAGTCGTCGAAGTGGACGGTCGCGACCCGCCACCACGCCGAGCCGTCGCCGAGCTCCCACATGACGGCGAGGACGCGCCCGTCGAGGTCGCCACGCGTGAGCACGGTGCTGGGCCGTCGCTCCCAGAGGTCCTCCACGGCCTCGGGGAGGTTGTCGATGTCGTTGCCGAGGCCGGGCATCTCGCTGTCCTCGCGCAGCAGCTCGAGGAGGCTGTCGAGGTCGCGGGCGTTGTAGGCCTCGGCGAACGCCTCGGCGCAGTCGATGAGCTCGGCGTCGCCGGGCGGATCGAGCTCGAGCAGGATCTCGTCCGTCGTGAGCCCGAGCGCGGCCGCGGACGTGAGGTCGGCGTCGGCCTGCTCGATGTGCATGCCGTCGGTGAGATCGATCTCGTCGGCGCTGCCGCTGTCGTCGGGGGGGCCGTCGACCCGTCGGTCGTCGATGCGGTCGAGCTGCGCTTCCGCCGCCGCCTGCCGTGGGTCGAAGGACCTGCCCATCCGCGCCTCCTCGTCGGGCGGACCGGGGGCCGGTGCAGCCCGACTGCGGCCATCGTGCCGGGCCGGGCGGCCCACCACAAGGGGTCCGCAGGCGGCCGACGCTGGCCGTCCGGCCAGAGCGGCCGACGTCGCGTGCGCGCTCGCCTACCTTCTGTGCCCCACGCTCTTGAGCCCGTTCCTTCCCCCGAGGCGTCCGATGGCCGACCACGCGACCGAGCACGACCACGTGCTGCCCGACGGCACCACGGTGCGCGTGCGCCCCATCCGCCCCGACGACCGCGAGCGGCTGCTCGCGATGTGGGAGCGGACGAGCGAGCGCTCCCGTCGCGCCCGCTTCCTCGGCCCGTTCCTGCTGACCCCGGACAACGTCGGGAGGTTCACCGACCTCGACCCGGACACGCAGTTCGCGTTGGTGGCGACGCTCGGACGCGGCGAGAACGAGCGCGTGGTCGCCGTGGCCCGCTACGCGCGCTACGAGGACGAGCCCACCCACGCCGAGTTCGCGGCGCTCGTCGAGGACGCCGAGCAGGGACGCGGGATCGGGACCGCGCTCGTGCGCCAGATCGCCCAGGCGGCGCTCGAGGCCGGCGTCGAGACCCTCACCGGCGAGATCCTCGCCGACAACGCGCGGATGCTGAACCTCGTCCGCGATCTCGGGCTCGGCTACGAGTCCCAGCGCGAGGACATCGGTGGCGGGAGCATCGTCCGCACCGACTTCGGCCTCGAGCTCTCCGAGAGCTTCCTGCAGGTCGTCGCCGAGGAGGAGCGCCTGGCCGCCGAGGCGGCGCTCAAGCGCTTCTTCTCGCCCGAGCGCGTCGCGGTCGTCGGGGCGAGCCGCGACAAGACCGCCATCGGCGGGCTCGTGTTCGAGAACCTCCTCCGCGGCGACTTCCAAGGGGTCGTCTACCCCGTCAACCGCTCCTCGGACTTCGTGCAGGGCGTCGCCGCCTACCCGAGCCTGTCGGACTGCCCGCAGGTCCCGGACCTCGTCCTGGTGTGCGTGCCGGCGGAGTACGTGAACGACGTCGTCGACGAGGCCGGCGAGCTCGGCGTCCGGGCCGTCTGCATCATCTCGGCGGGGTTCTCGGAGGCCGGCGAGGACGGCATCGAGCGCCAGCGGGACCTCATGGACCGCGCCCGTGGGCACGGGCTCCGCATCGTCGGTCCGAACTGCATGGGTCTTCTGAACGCCAACCGCGGCGTGCGCATGAACGGCACGTTCTCGCGGATCTTCCCGGACGACGGCCGCCTCGCGTTCTCGTCGCAGTCCGGCGCGCTCGGGCTCGCCGTGCTCGAGCACGCGCACGACCTCGGGCTCGGCATCTCGACGTTCGTGTCGGTCGGCAACAAGGCCGACATCTCCGGCAACGACCTGCTCCTGTACTGGGAGAACGACCCGGACACCGACGTCGTGCTCCTCTACCTCGAGTCGTTCGGCAACCCGCGCAAGTTCTCGCGCATCGCCCGGCGGATCTCCCGGCGGAAGCCGATCGTGGCGGTGAAGTCGGGTCGGACCAGCGCCGGCGTGCGGGCCGCGTCGTCGCACACGGCCGCGATCTCCTCCGGGGACGTCGCGGTCGACGCGCTCTTCCGCCAGACCGGTGTGATCCGGACGGACACCCTCGAGGAGCTGTTCGACGTCGCGGCGCTCCTGTCGTCGCAGCCGCTGCCGCAGGGGCGCCGGGTCGCGATCCTCACCAACGCCGGCGGCCCGGGGATCCTGGCTGCGGACGCGTGTGAGTCGAACGGCCTCGAGGTCCCGCGCCTGGCGGACGCCACCCGCGAGGAGCTGTACGGCTTCCTGCCGCCCGAGGCCGGCGTCAACAACCCGGTCGACATGATCGCGAGCGCCTCGGCCGAGGGCTACGGCAGGGCGCTGCGCATCCTCGGCAACGCCGACGAGGTCGACGCGGTGCTGGTGATCTTCATCCCGACGGGCACGACCGACACGAGCGACGTCGCCGCGGCGCTGACGACGGCACGCCAGGACATCCCCGAGGACGTCCCCGTCATGTCGGTGTTCATGTCCGCGCGTGGGGTCCCGGACGAGCTCGCCGAGGCGCGCATCCCGTCGTTCGCCTTCCCCGAGGACGCCGCGCGGGCGCTCGGCCGCGTCGCGCAGTACGCCGACTGGCGTGCGCGCCCCATGGGCGCGGTCGTCACGCCGGACGGCATGGACCGCGACCGGGCGCGCGCGGTGGTCGAGGCGGCGCTGTCGAGCGCGGGCTCGACGACGGGCGCCGGCAAGCGGCTCATCGGCAAGGCGCACGCGTCGTCGGTCACGACCGCGGCGTCGTCGGGCGGTGGCGACGAGGACGGGACGCCCCCGGCCGGGACCGAGGCGTGGTTGTCGGCGGCCGAGGCCGAGGCCGTCCTCGATTCCTACGGCGTGACGCTCGCGCGCTCGCGCGTGGTCGGCAGCGCCCAGGAGGGCGCCGAGGTCCAGGAGCAGTTCGGGACCGAGGTGGCGGTCAAGGTCGCCGCCCCGATCCACAAGACCGACGTCGGCGGCATCAAGCTCGGGCTCGGCTCCCCCGAGGCCGTGGCCGACGCCATCGAGGAGATCACCCGCTCGCTCGAGGACGCCGGCATGGCCGAGCACGCGGACGCGTTCCTCGTCCAGGAGATGGTCGACGGCGGTGTCGAGATGGTGGTCGGCGTCAGCTCCGACCCGTCGTTCGGGCCGATCATCATGACCGGCATGGGCGGGACGCTCGTGGAGCTCCTCCGCGACGTCAGCGTCCGCATCACCCCGCTCACCGACGAGGACGTGGAGGACATGCTCGACCAGCTCCGGATGAAGCCGCTCCTGACCGGCTACCGCGGCTCCGAGGCCGCGGACGTCGATGCGCTGAAGGACCTCCTGCACCGCATCAACGCGATGGTGGAGGACCTCCCCGAGATCGCGGAGCTCGACCTCAACCCCGTGTTCGTCCGCCCCGAGGGCGAGGGCGTCGTCGCCGTCGACGTCCGGATGAAAGTAGCGACGCCGTGACGAAGATCTCCGACCTCCTCGCGGCGGGGCGCACCTCGTCGTTCGAGTTCTTCCCGCCGCGGACGGACGAGGGCGAGCGGAACCTCCGCGACACCCTGAACGAGCTCGAGCCGCTGGACCCGTCGTTCGTGTCGGTCACGTACGGCGCGGGCGGCTCGACGCGCGAGCGGACCCACCGGATCGTCGTCGACATCCTCGAGCGCACCTCGATGACCCCGATGGCGCACCTCACGTCGGTCGCGCACACCCGGGACGACCTGGTGGGGATCCTGACGCGCTACCGCGACGCCGGCGTGGAGAACATCCTCGCCCTCCGCGGCGACCCGCCAGCGGACGGCGGCGACGCGACGACCGAGCTCCGGCACGCGATCGAGCTGGTCGAGCTCGCGCGCGAGGTCGGCGGCGACGCCTTCTCGGTGGGGGTCGCGGCGCACCCGGAGCTGCACCCGCGCTCACCGGACCGGGCGAGCGACCGCAAGCACCTCGCCGCGAAGCTGTGCGCGGCCGACTTCGGCATCACGCAGTTCTTCTTCCGCGCCGAGGACTACCTCCGGATGATCGACGAGCTGGCCGAGCTCGGGTGCGACACGCCGGTCATCCCGGGGGTCATGCCGGTGACGGACGTGCGCCAGATCCAGCGCTTCGCGGAGCTGTCCGGGGCGGCGTTCCCGTCCGACCTCGCCGAGCGCTTCCTGGCGGTCGAGGACGACCCGGGGGCGGTGCGGCAGCTCGGGGTCGAGACGGCGACCGAGCTGTGCCAGCGCCTCCTGGACGCCGGCGTGCCCGGCCTGCACTTCTACACGCTCAACCGGTCCACGGCGACGCGCGAGATCCACGCCAACCTGGGGCTGTCGGGCTGATCGGCTCTGCCCTTGCTCAGCCCTCGAGCTCGGCCTCGGCGGGCTGCTGCTCGCCCGGCGTGGACGGCTCGGGGAGCTCGTCCTCCGGCACCTCGACCTGCTGCTCGGCGACGGTGTTGTCGCCCTCCCACAGCTCGATCGTCATGTCGGCGCTCGAGATGATGGTCTTGTAGGCCAGCGGCCCGGCGAGCGCGAAGGCGAGGGCCCAGACGGCGCCGGCGACGATCCAGCGGACGCCGTGGCGGTTGCTCGACTCGCCGGCGCCACGGATGGCCTCGCGGACCGTGGTCGGTGTGGTGAGCTCGTCGGCGTCCGTCCCGTGGCGGGCGTGGACGGCGAGGGAGGAGAGCGCGCGGTCGACGAGCGACGGCAGCGGGCTCGCGAGCGCGTCCGGGACGTACGCACCGTCCTCGGGGTCGTAGGCGCGACCGGGGAGGAGGACGAGCGGCTCGGAGGCGGTCAGGAGCACGAGGTCCGCACGGACGATGCTGGGCACGAACTCCTCGTCTTCGCCGTCGTCGCCGGAGGTGACGTGCTGGGCGTCCGACGCCTCGGTCGCGGTCGCGAGGACCTCCTCGACGATGCGGCGGGCCCGGGCGGCGGCGGTGCCGTCGGCGGGCTCGGTCATCGGGGCGCTGTCAGCGCCGCCGCGGCGCTGCTCGGCGGCCGCGAGGACCTCCTGCACGATCTGCGCCGCGCGGGTGGCCGGGTCGGTGTCGACGTGGAGCTCGTCGGCGGGGGCCTGGTCGTCGGGACCGAGCGGACCGCGAGCGGCGCTGCCGCCGGCGCGCTCCGCCTCGAGGCGCTGGCGCTCCTCGTGGACGCGCTCGAGATCGAGCGTCGCGGTGTCCGATGCCATCAAGTGCTCCTTCGGGGTCGCGGCCCGGGACCGTCGCGTCGGGCGTCTCGGTGCCGAGCGTGCTCGGTCGAGCCGGCGAGGCGTGGTCCACCGGGGTGCGAGATCAACGGTACGAACGCCGTGCGGCCCGTCGAGGGGGTCCGGACCGCCCGAAGGGCCACGGCGGGGGGCGCGCGGGCACCTGCCGGTGGCCACCCGGACGGGGTGGCGCCCCGGTTACGGACCGTGACGTCACGCCGGCGGCTTC